>NZ_JBEWSZ010000009.1 GCF_040537815.1 Mesorhizobium shangrilense | reverse complement strand
ATCGACAGGGGAGAGGAAAGGCGCGAGTTCGCCGATCTTGGCGCCCGTCCTCTCCCTGAAGATGTGGAAGTGAGGGCGAGGAACTCAGGTTTTGCGAGGACACGTCGCAATTGCCGAAAACGCAAAACATTGGTATGAGCCACGCCATGGAAGAGCTTTTTGGCGATCCGGCCTACAAGGGGTTCGTGCTGCAGGACAGAAAACGCCTGCCGTCGCGCTTCTCCGCGCGCGTTTCCGGCGCGTTGACCAGCCGACTTAGCTAGGCCGGTTTTGCCGGGCGAAGGCCTCCGGCGTTCTCTCTTCCCATTTCAAATCGACGGATTTACGCACATGAGCGCACCGCGCACCCTCTACGACAAGATTTTCGACGACCATATCGTCGACCGCCAGGACGACGGCACCTGCCTGCTCTACATCGACCGCCACCTCGTCCATGAAGTGACCAGCCCGCAGGCTTTCGAAGGCCTGCGCATGAGCGGCAGAAAAGTCCGGCATCCGGAAAAGACGCTGGCCGTGGTCGATCACAATGTCTCGACCTCGCCCGAGCGCAAGTTCGGCATCAAGAACGAGGAAAGCCGCATCCAGGTCGAGGCGCTGGCCAGGAACGCCAGGGATTTCGGCGTCGAATATTATTCCGAAAACGATATCCGCCAGGGCATCGTCCACATCATCGGCCCGGAGCAGGGTTTCACGCTGCCCGGCATGACTATCGTCTGCGGTGACAGCCACACCTCGACGCATGGCGCTTTCGGCGCCTTGGCGCATGGCATCGGCACGTCGGAAGTCGAGCATGTGCTGGCGACGCAGACGCTGATCCAGCGCAAGGCCAAGAACATGCTGGTGCGCGTCGACGGCCAGCTGCCGGAAGGCGTCACCGCCAAGGACATCATCCTCGCCATCATCGGCGAGATCGGTACTGCGGGCGGCACCGGCTATGTCATCGAATATGCCGGTGAGGCGATCCGCGCGTTGTCGATGGAAGGCCGCATGACGATCTGCAACATGTCGATCGAAGGCGGTGCGCGCGCCGGCCTGATCGCGGCTGACGAGACGACCTTCGCCTATGTCAAGGACAAGCCGCGCGCGCCGAAGGGCGCGGCGTGGGATGCGGCACTCGAATACTGGAAGACGCTGCAGTCCGACGAGGGCGCGCATTTCGACAAGGTGATCGTGCTCGACGCGGCGAAACTGCCGCCGATCGTCTCCTGGGGCTCCTCGCCCGAGGATGTCGTGTCGGTACAGGGTATCGTGCCGAATCCGGAGGATATCACCGACGAGAACAAGCGCACCTCCAAGCAGCGCGCGCTCGACTATATGGGCCTGACGCCGGGAACCAAGATCACCGACATTTCGCTCGACCGCGTCTTCATCGGCTCCTGCACCAATGGCCGCATCGAGGATTTGCGCGCCGTAGCCAAGGTGGTCGAAGGCAAGAAGGTCAGCGCGCATGTCGATGCGATGATCGTGCCGGGCTCCGGCCTGGTCAAGGAACAGGCGGAAGCCGAAGGTCTCGACAAGATCTTCCTCGCCGCCGGTTTCGACTGGCGCGAGCCCGGCTGCTCGATGTGCCTGGCCATGAACGACGACCGGCTGAAGCCGCATGAACGCTGCGCCTCGACCTCGAACCGCAATTTCGAGGGCCGGCAGGGTTTCAAGGGCCGCACCCATCTTGTGTCGCCGGCGATGGCGGCGGCGGCGGCGATCGCCGGCCACTTCGTCGACATCCGCGACTGGAAATAGCTTCGATCTTCGATGCCCGTGACAACGGCCCGGACCGCATGGCGGTTCGGGCCTTTTTCGTGGTCTGCTCATCACGCGGGAACCTTGCGCTGATCGCACGCGATCGTGAACACCGCAATCCTTGGAAACGGCCGGGGTTTGGCCGCATCCGCGGTGTCTTTCCGGTTGCGCTTAACGGCTTGTTTGGGCTTGCGCCCTATGGTCTTCCCTCACGGGAGCGAGGGGAAGTAGGGTCTTTTGGACGTCGGACTGTTCATAGCGCTGCTCAACCCGACGATCGCGCTCGCGCTCGGCGCTGCCTTCCTCGTGCTTTGGTCCTATCAGCGCCATAGACCCTACCTGGCAGTGCTGGGCGCAAGCTATTCCGTGTCGGCCGGCGGCTTCCTGTTCCAGTATTTCACGCTGCCTTTCGGCATGGCGCTCACCAAGCTGGTCTCCAACCTGTGCTTTACCTTCGCCGGCGGCTGCCTCGCCGGCGCGATCGTCGCCCGCTACGGCCGCAAGGTGCCCTTTGCGGCAATCGGCACGCTGATGGTCGGCGGTCTGGCCGCGTTCAGCTGGTTCATGTTCGTTCACCCCGATCTGACATGGCGTATCTATGCGATGAATTTTGCCTTTGGCGGCCTGGCGCTGCTTGTCGCCGCCGAATTGCGCCCGGTTCGAAACAATGGCCCGACGGAAATGATCCTGTTCGTGCTGTCGCTGACGTCGGCGTTCAACTTCTTCGTGCGAACCATCGTCATCGTGGCCATGCACGGCCCCTTCACCAGCTACGACGGGTTCTATGCCTCGTCCTACTGGACGACGGCACTGCTGTCGCACGCGCTGCTGTCACTGCTCATCGCGCTCTGCCTGTTCACCGCCGCCGCGCTCGATGTCATGAAGGCGCTGAAGACCGAAACCTATACGGATCCGCTGTCAGGTCTTCTGAACCGTCGCGGCTTCGAGGAACGCGCGGCTCTCCTTTTGCAACGCTGCGCCGCGGCCAAATTCCCGGTGGCACTGGTGCTGGCCGACCTCGATCATTTCAAGTTGCTGAACGATGTGTATGGACACGCGGCGGGTGATCGGGTGATCGCCGACTTTGCCGCCAAGCTTCGCTCGGCCGCCGGTGCCCGAGGGGTTGCCGGCCGCGTCGGCGGAGAGGAGTTCGCGGTGCTGCTGCCGTTGACCGACCTTGCGGCGGCGCAGCTGTTCGCCGAAGCCATCCGCGTCCTGTATTCGGCGGGAGGCGTGGACGGACTGCCTCCGGGCACCAAGGTGACGGCGAGTTTCGGCGTGGCGGCCCGCACCGGCGAGGAAGGGCTGGAGCCGTTGATGCGCCGCGCCGACGAAGCCCTCTACAAAGCCAAGAGGAACGGCCGTGACAGCGTTCGGCTGTCCTACGAGCGGCCGGAAACGGCCTTCGTCACGGAGTGGCACAAGGCCAGCTGACCCGGGAATTCGGTGCCGCGTTAACGTCTTTTTCGCCCGTCGGTGATTTGGTGCCGGACGGAGTCCGAAGCCACATGGGCAGTGCAGATTACATCCTCGCGATCAACCTTGTCGTCGCCGGCCTGCTGGCCGCGGCCTTCATGACGATCGCCGTTCATGACGTGGACCGTGTCTCGGCGCGCTGGCTGGCTTTCGGCTATGTGCTGGGCATGGCCTACTTCGCCATCGAATTCAGCATTCCGTCCTTCGACAATGCGCGGCCGGTGGTGGTTGCCGCTTTCGCTGCCTTCCTCGGCGCCACCATCGCCTTCAATGGCGGGCTCGCCCTTAAATACGGCGTTTCGCCGCCTTGGTCGCAGATGCTCTTCTTCCTGTTTGCGGCGACTGTCGCCGTGTATTTCGTGCAGGATCTGCCGCGCCAGTCATTCATCCGCATGATGGCCTACCAATTCCCCTACGCCGTCATGCAGTTTGTCGGCCTTGGCATCGTCTGGTCATCCAGGCAAAGACGCGACCGCCTCGACCATATGCTGATGGCCGTCCTGGCAGCCAGCGCGCTGCAGTTCCTGAGCAAGCCGTTCATCGCGCATGCGCTGGGCGGCTGGGGCGCCAATCCGCAGGTCTATCTGCAGAGCAGCTATGCGCTGGTGTCGCAGTCGCTCGGCACCATGTTCGGCCTGGCGATCGCGCTGCTGATCCTTGTCATCCTGGTTCGCGACCTGCTGGCCGAGGTGATGTCGAAGTCGGAGACGGACACTCTCTCGCGGCTGCTCAATCGTGGTGGCTTCGAGCGCCATGCGGAACTGGCGCTACGCGGCGCCACGCGCCAGGGTGTTCCGGTCGCCCTGGTGATCGCCGATCTCGATCATTTCAAGAGCATCAATGACAGTTTCGGTCATGCCTCCGGCGACCGGGTCATCGAGGCTTTCGCCGGTTTCCTGCGCGATGCCGCCGCCGACCACCATGTTGCCGGCCGGATCGGTGGCGAGGAATTCGCCATCATCCTGCCAGGAACAAACCTTGCCGCCGCCCGGCTCTTCGCCGAAGGCACGCGCAGCGCTTTCGGTGCGCTGCCCGTTGACGGGCTGCCGCCGGAGCATCGCTGCTCGGCGAGCTTCGGCGTTGCCGAACTTCATGCGGGCGAGGGGTTTGCCGACCTGATGCGGCGGGCCGACGCGGCCCTGTACCAGGCGAAGAATGCCGGGCGCGATTGCGTGCGGATCTCGTCGGGCGTGACAGCCGGGCGAGCGGCAATGGCCGCGAACGCCGGGTAGGCTCAGCGGCAGGGGCTGAGGTCAGGCATTTCGCCGTCGGACAGACCGTACATATAGGAGCGGCCTTTCACGAAAACCGGCGGCCGGTAGCAATCTTCGTGGCTGACGGCGTCGTCCGATTCGTTTTCGTAGAGCACCTTGGGCTGGCCGGCGCTGGTGTAGGCCGAGAGTTCCTTGGCGAGCTTGCCTTCGCCAACGATGATGCGCTTGTAGCCGGCGGCGCTGTCGATGACGAGATTGCCAAACGAATCAGCGTAGACGCGGTCCTGGTGACGGGCGCCCGCAATGGCGGGTGCCGCAAAGCTGATGGCCAAGGCTGATATGATGAGCGTGCAAAGGCGGTGGCGGGTCGATGTCGAACGCATTGTGTCCTCCAACTTCCTGTTTGGCCCTGATCGCGGAAATGCGGTTTCGCGCAATCATGGCCCGGAGCGAGTTCGAATCAGAAATTAACCTTTTATTAACCTTTGTTAAGAGGGCGCGCCCGTTTCCGCGCCATGTCCTTTCAAACATGGTTAATTTCTGTCGGCGGGGAACGTCACTGGCCATCATTCGGCCATGCTTGCCCGCACCATCGCGCTGGGCATTGTCAGCGGTCGCGACGTGATGCCGGGGAACTTGATCTTGTGAGAGCATCGCGGCTAGTCTGATGCATGGGAGGACAGCATATGGCGTTGCGCCGGTCATTTCGGGTGACGCTCGTCCTGTTGCCGGCGTTGATTGCCGTGGCCTGCGTGCCGGAGACCAATGCACCAAAGGCGGGCAACAAGGTCGCCCAGGCTGTCTCGGTTGCTCCGACCGCCACCACCACCGACGTATCCGCGCCACAGCCGCGCACCGCGACCTACAAATGCGCCGATGGCGGCATGATGACCATCGAGAATCTCGGCACGTCGGTGCATGTCGTGGAGCCCAATGGCGCTAGCGAGGACCTGCCGGCCTCGCCGGCCAATCAGAGCAGCCGCTATGGCCAGGCCCATGACGCGATCGTGATCGACGGCCGCGAGGCGCTGGTGATGAAGGGCGGCAAGACGCCGCTGACCTGCACCCGCTGATCGGTATGGTTCGAGATTCAAGTGATGCCGGCCCGCAAACGGCGCGCCTGACCTTTATCTCAATACATCCGGGCTGTTGGACCATGCGAATATACCGCACTGCAGCGATATCGAGCCGGCATGGAACGTTGGCCTAATCGATTGAAGCGAAATCAGCCATTTATTCAGACTAAATTACGTTTTCGAAACGGTTTTCCGGCTTTGACGCGGTGCAAAAAGAGCATTAGAAACCGGCTGTCCGAAGTCGCGTCCGGAAGCGGTCATGCCGCATTTCCACCTGAGGCAGGAGACGCCGAACTGGGGGAGCCATGAGCAAATCACCAGCCACCCGCGAATTTGCCAGACGTGAACGGCCGCTGTCGCCGCATCTGACCGTGTACCGGCCGCCGATCACCATGACGATGTCGATCATCCATCGCATCACGGGCGGTGCGCTCTATTTCGGAACGCTGCTGGTCGCTATCTGGCTGATAGCGGCGGCGGGTTCCAAATCGACCTTCGATCTCGTCAACTGGGCATTCGGTTCCTGGCTGGGGCAGCTGGTGCTGTTCGGCTATACATGGGCGCTGATGCAGCACATGCTGGGCGGTGTCCGCCACCTGATCTGGGACACGGGCGCCGGGCTTGAAAAGCACACGGCCTCCAAGATCGCCTGGGCGACGCTCGCCGGCTCGATCCTGCTGACGCTGCTGATCTGGATCGTCGGCTACATGGCGCGGGGAGCCTGATCATGAGCGGCAAGAACACCGATATGCGCACGCCGCTGGGGAAGGTCCGTGGTCTCGGCTCCGCCCGCGAGGGTACACAGCATTTCTGGCGCCAACGCCTCACCGCGATCGCCAACATTCCGCTCATGCTGTTTTTCGTCGGCTTCCTGATCGCGCTGAACGGCGCCGGCTACGAGCATGTGCGGGCGGCGCTCGCCAATCCCTTCGTCGCGCTGATCATCATACTGGTTGTTGTCTCCGGCCTCACCCATATGCGGCTCGGCATGCAGGTGATCATCGAGGATTACATCCATGGCGAGGGCATGAAACTGGCCCTCATCGCCCTCAACACATTCTTTACCATAGCGGTCGGCGTCGCCTCGATCTTCGCCCTGCTCAAACTGGCATTCGGAGGCTGACATTTTGGCCAAGGACGCGAACAAGGCTTCGGCCTATACCTATGTCGACCACAAATTCGACGTGGTGGTCGTCGGCGCCGGCGGCGCCGGCCTGCGCGCCACGCTCGGCATGGCCGAACAAGGCTTGCGCACCGCCTGCATCAGCAAGGTGTTTCCGACGCGCTCGCACACCGTGGCGGCGCAGGGCGGCATCGCCGCCTCGCTGTCCAACATGGGCCCCGATTCCTGGCAGTGGCACATGTACGACACCGTCAAGGGGTCGGACTGGCTGGGCGATGTCGACGCCATGGAATATCTGGTGCGCGAAGCGCCTGCAGCCGTCTACGAGCTCGAACATTACGGTGTGCCGTTCTCGCGCACCGAAGAAGGCAAGATCTACCAGCGGCCGTTCGGCGGCCACATGATGAACTATGGCGACGGTCCACCCGTGCAGCGCACCTGTGCTGCCGCCGACCGCACCGGCCATGCCATCCTGCACACGCTCTACGGCCAGTCGCTGAAGAACAACGCGCAGTTCTTCATCGAGTATTTCGCGCTCGACCTGATCATGGAGCCGGATGGCACCTGCACCGGCGTCGTCGCCTGGAACCTCGATGACGGCACCATCCACCGCTTCTCGGCCAAAATGGTGGTGCTGGCGACCGGCGGCTATGGCCGCGCCTACTTCTCGGCAACGTCGGCGCATACCTGCACCGGCGACGGCGGCGGCATGGCGGCGCGGGCTGGGTTCCCACTGCAGGATATGGAGTTCGTGCAGTTCCATCCGACCGGCATCTATGGCGCCGGCTGCCTGATCACCGAAGGCGCGCGCGGCGAGGGCGGCTATCTCGTCAATTCCGAGGGCGAGCGCTTCATGGAGCGCTACGCGCCATCGGCCAAGGATCTGGCCTCGCGCGATGTGGTGTCGCGCTGCATGACGCTGGAGATCCGCGAGGGCCGTGGCGTCGGCAAGAAGAAGGACCATATCTTCCTGCATCTCGATCACCTCGATCCGGCCGTCCTGCACGAGCGGCTGCCGGGCATTTCGGAATCGGCGAAGATCTTTGCCGGCGTCGACCTGACCAAGGAGCCGATCCCGGTGCTGCCGACGGTGCACTACAATATGGGCGGCGTGCCGACCAACTACTGGGGCGAAGTGCTCAACCCGACATCGAGGAGCCCGGACAAGGTGTCGCCCGGGCTGATGGCGGTCGGCGAGGCCGGCTGCGCCTCGGTGCACGGCGCCAACCGGTTGGGCTCGAACTCGCTGATCGACCTGGTGGTGTTCGGCCGTGCCGCGGCAATCCGCGCCGGCCAGGTGATCGACCGCAAGTCGGCGATCCCTTCGCCCAACGAAGCCTCTGTCGAGAAGATCATGGACCGCTTCGACGGGCTGCGCCACGCCAATGGCTCGACGCCGACGGCGGTGCTGCGCGAGAAGATGCAGAAGGCGATGCAGGACGACGCGGCGGTGTTCCGCACGCAGGAATCGCTGGAGAACGGCTGCAAGCGGATTTCGGAAATCTGGACCGAGCTCAAGGACATCAAAGTGTTCGACCGCTCGATGATCTGGAACTCCGATCTGGTCGAGACGCTGGAACTGGAAAACCTGATGGCCAATGCCATCACCACGGTCTACAGCGCCGAGGCGCGCAAGGAGAGCCGTGGGGCGCACGCGCGGGAAGATTTTTCCGCCCGCGATGACACCAACTGGCGCAAGCATACGCTGGCGCGACTCAGCGAAAATGGCAAGGTGACGCTGTCCTACCGGCCGGTGCACACCGAACCGCTGCTGGCGGAAAAGGATGGTGGCATCAGCCTCGCCAAGATCGCGCCGAAGGCGCGGGTGTATTGACAATGGCGCCGGCGGCCTCGGGATATTCCGGCACGCCCCTTCCGGCCAAGCTCGGCCTGAAGGACGGCATGGTCGCCGCCTTCATCGCGCTGCCGGCGGAACTCGACGACCTGGCCGGTGCGGTGGATTTTGCCGAAGTCGACCGGCTGGCCGATTGGTCGGGGATTTCGGGTGCTGCCCTGAAATATGATTCCGTCCACGCCTTCACCCGGCAGCGCGCCGAGATCGAGGATCGCCTTGGCGCTATCGAGGCGGCGATCAAGCGCGATGGCGTGGTCTGGGTGTCCTGGCCGAAAAAGGCTTCGAAGGTGCCCACCGACGTCACCGAGCAAATTGTCCGCGCCGAGGCGCTGAAGCTCGACCTTGTCGACGTCAAGGTCGCCGCCGTGAACGACATCTGGTCCGGGCTGAAGCTCGTCATCCGAAAGGACCGCAGGTAATGGTCGAACTAACACTCCCCAAGAACTCGCAGATCAAGCAGGGCAAGACCTGGCCGAAGCCGGAGGGCGCCACCAATCTGCGCGAATACCGCATCTACCGCTGGTCGCCGGACGATGACGAGAACCCGCGCATAGACACCTATTTCGTCGACATGGACGACTGCGGTCCGATGGTGCTCGACGCGCTGCTGTGGATCAAGAACAAGATCGATCCGACGCTGACCTTGCGCCGTTCCTGCCGCGAAGGCATTTGCGGCTCCTGCGCCATGAACATCGACGGCTCCAACACGCTGGCCTGCACCAAGGGCTGCGACGACATTTCCGGCGCCGTAAAAGTCTATCCGCTGCCGCATATGCAGGTGGTCAAGGACCTGGTGCCTGATCTCACCAATTTCTACGCCCAGCACGCCTCGATCGAGCCTTGGCTGAAGACGGTGTCGCCGCAGCCGGCCAAGGAATGGCTGCAGAGCCACGAGGATCGTGAGAAGCTCGACGGGCTCTATGAGTGCATATTGTGCGCCTGCTGCTCGACCTCGTGCCCGAGCTACTGGTGGAACGGCGACCGCTATCTCGGCCCGGCAACGCTGTTGCAGGCCTATCGCTGGCTGATCGACAGCCGCGACGAGGCCAAGGGCGAGCGGCTCGACAATCTCGAGGATCCGTTCCGGCTCTATCGCTGCCACACCATCATGAACTGCGCGCAGACCTGCCCCAAGGGCCTCAACCCGGCCAAGGCGATCGCCGAGATCAAGAAGATGATGGTGGAGCGGCGCGTCTGACGGCGACCATTTGACCGTCTTCGGGGGCTGTCATGTCGGCAAGCCCGAATTGTTCATCGCCGGCAGTGTTCCCACCGTCAGCCTGTTGCCGGGCCTTGCGTTAGCCCATCGCAACATACAATATCCATACATTTGGATGGCGAGGCGAGACGATGGACGACAACCAGGCTTCATGGACACCGGTGATCCGCAAGGGCGATGGGCCGGTCTACCTCGCCATTGCCGATGCCTTGTCGGCCGACATCGTGTCCGGCCGGCTGGCTGGCGGTTCCAGATTGCCGCCGCAACGCACGCTGGCGGATGCCCTCGGGATCGATTTCACCACGGTCAGCCGCGCCTATGCGGAGGCGCGCAGGCGCGGCTTGATCGACGGGCGGGTCGGGCAGGGCACCTATGTGCGGGCACGGCGACCCGTCGAGGGACGGACTGTCTCGACTGGTCTTGTCGACATGAGCATGAACCTGCCGCCCCGGTTCGAGGATGCCGGACTGGTCGCGCGGATGTGGGATGGGATTGCCGATCTGCGGGCGGACGACGGGCTGGGCCTGCTCCTGCGCTATCAGGAGGCCGGCGGAACCGGGCGTGACCGCGCCGCCGGCGCGCGCTGGCTTTCGGCGCGGCTCGGTTCGATTCCGGAGGAGCGGCTCCTGGTCTGCCCTGGAGCGCAGGGCGCGCTGCTGGCGCTCGCCGGCGTACTGGCCGCACCGGGTGAGACGATCTGCACGGAGGCCCTGACTTACCCCGGCTTCCGATCGCTTGCAGCGCATCTCAGGATCAATCTCGTCGCAGTACCGATCGACGAGCACGGACTTGTTCCCGAAGGGTTCGAGGCGGCGTGCGCGCGACACCGGCCAAAAGCGCTCTACTGCACACCGACCCTCCACAATCCGACGACGGCAACCCTGCCTCTCCAGCGTCGCAAGGCGCTGATAGAGATTGCCCGCCGTCATCAGGTGCCCATCATCGAGGACGATGCCTATGGGGCGTTGCCGGCCAACCCCGTGCCGCCGCTGGCCGCTCTTGCGCCGGACCTTGTCTATCATGTCGCGGGTCTGGCGAAATGCCTTTCTCCAGCCTTGCGGATTGCCTATCTGGTGTTGCCGGACGGCCGCTCGGCGGCCAGGGTGGCGGGCGCCATAAGGGCGACCGCTTCCATGGCCTCGCCGCTGACGGCCGCGATCGCGACCCGCTGGATCGAGGATGGAACCGCCGACGCGGTACTTGCCGCGATCCGGGAGGAATCGCGCCGCCGGCAGGTTATCGCCTCTGCTATCTTGCCCGCCGGCTTCGGTCAGGCCGATCCGCAGGGCTTCCACGCCTGGCTTCGGCTGGCCGGGCCCTGGACAAGGGGAGAGTTCACCGCGCGTCTCCGCTCGGCCGGTATCGGTGTGGTGGCAAGCGACGCCTTCGCCATCGCGTCGCCGCCCGAGGCTGTCCGCCTGGGACTTGGCGCGGCCGCGAACGAGGAGGAACTGCGTGACAGCCTGCGGATCGTCGCGGACCTTCTGTCGCAGTCGCCAGCCATATCGTCGATGGTGGTTTGATCTTGTAGGGATTTCTCTTGACAATGTATGCATATGAACCACATACATTATGCAATCAATGGCGCTGTAAGGCCAGGCAAATTCCTGCCGTCACATGCGGGCGAGTGACCGCGAAACGGCAACGGGCCTCGGCACAGCCGCCGCGGACAAGGACAAGGAAAAATGGTTCAGGATCGCGAATGGGCTCCCCTCTCACCGATTGAAACCGGCATACGAGGGCGTTGTCCGCGCTGTGGCGAGGGGCATTTGTTCGAGGGATTCCTGAAGCTGCGCAAGAAGTGCGAAGTCTGCGGCCTCGACTATTCGTTCGCCGATCCCGCCGATGGTCCGGCGTTCTTCGTGATCTGCTTTGCATGCGTGCCGAGCGTGGCCTTGGCGCTCTGGATCGAGGTCCGCTTCGAAGCGCCCTACTGGGTGCATCTCTTCACGACCTTGCCCTTCATGCTTCTGACCTGCATCCCGCCGCTGCGGCCGCTGAAGGGATGGCTGGTGGCCAGCCAGTATTTCTACAAGGCGGAGGAGGGCCGGATGGTAACGCCCTTGATCCCGCCAGCATCCGCCGTGGCGGCGGGTTCGACGGCGACTTTGCCCGGCGGCGACAGGTCGTGACGAATGTCACCGAAACCGCGAAGTTGAGGGTTGAACGGTGCGTTCAGCCGCGGCTATAGGCATTGGATGACATGGCCGCTACCCGCTGATTTTTCGCCGGAGGCCGTCGCGGCAATCCGCGCGCGCCTCGATCTGGTGCGAACCCAAGGCGTGACGATCCTGTTCGCGATTGAAAGCGGCAGCCGCGCCTGGGGGTTCCCGTCGCCCGACAGCGACTATGACTGCCGCTTCGTCTATATCAGGCCGGTGTCGGACCACCTCGTCCTGGAGCAACCGCGCGATGTCATCGAGTTCCCCATCGAAGGCGAGATCGATGCCGGCGGGTGGGATCTGCGCAAGGCCCTGCTCCTGGCGCTCGGCGGCAATGCCGTCATCGTCGAATGGGCAAAATCGGCGATCGTCTATCAGGAAATCGAAGGGTCCCGACGGCGGCTTCTCGACCTTTTGGCCGATATCGTTGATCCGGTAAAAGTCTCGCGCCACTATCTCGGTCTTGCGCGTTCGCATGTCGCCAAGACCGGCAGTTTTTCAGGCGAGGTCAAGCTGAAGAAGCTGTTCTATCTCATCCGCCCGTTGGTGGCGCTGGACTGGATGGAGCAGCACGGATTCGCAGCACTTCCGCCCATGAACCTTGTCGAATGTCTCGGCGGGATCAAGATGCCCGTCGGCGCGCGAGATGAGATCGGGCGTCTGATCGACCAGAAGAGCCACACGCGCGAGTTGGGGGTTGGTCTTATCCCCGCCGACATCGCTGCTTATCTTGAGGTGCGCTACGGCCACCACGAAATGAATCTGGCTGATCTGGTCAGGGATGAGGACCGGCATTCCCGCAATCGTCAGCTCGCGACGGCTTTCTATCGCCGTGAGGCAGAGTTTTTTCAAGGTAAGTCCCAAGGTAAGCCCAATGAGTGATGATCTTCCTCTTCTCTCCGCCATCGAAGCGCGTGTGCTCGGCTGCCTGATCGAGAAGAAGGAGCTGACGCCGGACGTCTATCCGCTGACGCTCAATTCCGCGCATGCCGCCGCCAACCAGAAGACGGCGCGCGAGCCGGTGATGGCGCTGGAGCTTCCCGAGGTTGGACGAGCATTCAACCAACTCCAGCAGAAAGGCCTTGTCAGGCAGGTTTTTGGATCGCGCGTCGAGCGCTATGAGCATACCGTCGCGCAGCGCTTTTCGATGACCTCGCCGCAGATCGCGCTGGTTGGGTTGCTGTTGCTGCGCGGCCCACAGACGGCCTATGAATTGCTGGCCCGGGCCGAGCGCATGGCCAAGTTTTCCTCCATCGACGGCGTGCGCACCGAACTCGACCTGCTGACCAGCCGCAGGCCGCCGCTGGTTCAGTTGCTTGAGCGTGCACCCGGCCAGCGCGAGGAGCGCTATGTCCATCTGCTGAGCGGACCGCCGCAGATACCGGCGGCTACGGCTCCTATGCACTCGCCAGCGCCGGCTTCGGACCTCGAAGCTCGCGTGCAGGCTCTTGAGGAAGAGGTTGCAGCGCTGCGCGCGCGGATCGACGCGCTGACCGGAAACTGAGCCCCGGGGGGAGTAAGTCAGGTCCGATGGTGCCTCAGGGTTGATGCTTGCCCGCGCGGGGCGGCGTCTTCAGGTCCCGATGGTCCGTCGTTGTCTTGCCCAGCGCGATCGACAGCAGATAGACGCGTGGATTGAAGCCCGCCGAGGCAAGCGCCGACAGCGTCTTGAACAGTTGCAGGTGAAACATCGGACCCCCTCGGTATCGCTCCCGCTTTGGAAGCGCGCCGCAAACTAGGTGCGAGAAAGAGGGGAGGCTTGGACGAGGCGGCCCTGAAAGCAGCTAGAACGGCCCTGTATCGACGTTTCAGGGGGCTTGGCGCTGCTCGACCTGTGGGAGCTTGGCGAGACAGGCCACAAAAACGCCGGCCCGAAGGCCGGCGTCTCTTTGCTGTTGAGCGGCTTGTCAGACGAGTTTGGCGTCGAGCGAAACCTTGATGGCGCCGAGTGCCTTGGAGACCGGGCATTCCGCCTTGGCTTTTTCGGCCAGTTCCTTGAACTTGGCGGCGTCGATGCCCGGCACCTTGCCGGTCAGCGTCAGGGCGCTGCCCGTAATGCCGGTGCCGGGAACCAGTGTGACCACCGCCTTGGCGTTGAGCTCAGCGGCCGGGGTACCGTTCTCGGCGAGGAAATGCGATAGCTGCATGGCGTAGCAGCCGGCATGCGCCGCGGCGATCAGCTCTTCCGGGTTGGTGCCGGATTTGCCGCTTTCATCCTCGAAACGCATCTTGAACGAGTAGGGTGCTGCCTTCAGCGCTCCGCTCTGCGTGTCGAGCGTGCCTTTCCCCTCCGTCAGATTGCCTTTCCAGACGGCGTTTGCGGTGCGGTCCATGAATCTCTCCTTGGTTGTCGTGAGTGAGCCCATTGCTCGGCATCCGGTGAAACTATAGCGCGCGCCGGCGCGAAGGCCACCCGCGCTTTCGCGTTCTGAGCGTGATGCTGTTTCCGCCGAAAAAAAATATGGCGTCAGAAATGTCGACTTCCGGCCGCCGAGACCGTCCTGCGGGCAGCCACGACGTGCGTGGCCGAATGGAGCGTCACATGAACATGCTGTTTTCCGCGAGAAGGCCCGACCGAAATGTCGGGGATTTCGACTGGTCGCAACTGCCGCCGGCTGGTCTTGGTCGCTTGCTGGCGGCCTTCGCCATCATTGCGGCCGTAGTGGTGTTGCTCGACGGTGCCGCCTCGCTCGATGCCGGCAAGCCTGACACCTCCGGCGCCTATGATCCAATCCAGAATGGGAGATAGACAATGCAATACATCTGCCTGGTTTACGGCGAAGAACAGCACCTTCATGCGCTCACCGCAGAGGCGGGAGCCAAGCTCAACGCAGACTCGCTTGCCTATGACAGGTCGTTGCAGGCGAGCGGGCACTTGATTGTCGCCCAGGCGCTGCAATCGGTGAAGACGTCGAAACTCGTGCGCCGGCGCCACGGCAAGAAGCTGGTCACCGACGGCCCCTTCGCCGAGACCAAGGAGCAATTGCTTGGCTTCGTCATGGTCGAAGCTGGAAGCCTCGACGAGGCGCTGGAGATCGCCGCCGGAATTCCGCTGGCCGAAATGGGTTCGATCGAGGTGCGGGCGATCTACGACATACCGGAGACTTGAACGATCCCGACTGGGTCAAGACGGGTCGGTCAGATCTCCTCGCCCTTCAGCAGGCGCGGCGTCGCGCCCGAAAGGCCGGACGCCTGGCGGATGAAGAACGCTTTCAGTTTCGGCATACGCTCGACCAGTCCAAGGCCGATGTCGCGGACGGCGCGCAGCGGGGCGATGTCGTTGGAAAACAGCCGGTTCAGGACATCGGTGGTGACACCCATCTGCACCGTGTCGAAGCGCCGCCATTGCTGGTAGCGCTCGAGCACGTCGAGCGCGCCGATATCCTGGCCGAGCCGGTCGGCTTCCACGATCACCTCGGCAAGGGCCGCCACATCCTTGAAGCCGAGATTGAGGCCCTGGCCTGCAATCGGATGGATGCCGTGCGCGGCGTCGCCCGCGAGCGCGATGCGCGGCGCCACGAAGGCGCGCGCAAGGGTCAGGCCAAGCGGCCAGGCGCGCGGCGTGTCGGTAACGCGGATCTCGCCGAGCTTCAGGCCGAAACGCTGCTCGAGTTCGTGCTCGAAGACCAGGTCGTCGCCGGCAACCAGCCTTTCGGCGTCTTCCGCCCGCTCGACCCAGACAATCGACGAGCGGTTGGTGCCGTCCTTGTCCGGCTTCAGCGGCAGCGTGGCGAAGGGACCGGCGGGCAAAAAATGCTCTTCGGCGCGGCCGTTGTGCGGGCGCTCATGCGCGACGGTGCAGACGATGCCGGACTGGCCGTATTCCCACTTCACGGTCTTGATGCCGGCCATGTCGCGCAGCTTCGAATTGACGCCGTCGGCGGCGACCAGCAGCCGCGCCTTCAGCGTCGCGCCATCGGCAAGATGCACAGTGATGCCGGCGCCATTGATCTCGAAACCCTGCACCGCCATGCCTTCAATGATGTCGATGCCGAGCTCTTGCGCGCGGCGGCGCAGGGCGCCGTTCAGCTCCCTGTTGGCGACCATATGCGCGAAGGGTTCGCCCGGCGCGACCTCGCCATCGAAGGTCAGGAAGGCCGGGCGCACCGGATCGGAGGTGCGCGAATCCGTCACGATCATCTCGGTGATCGCCTGGGCTTCCGAGCTGATTTCGGCCCAGACGCCGAGCTGGTCCAGCATGCGGCAGGCAGCAGCGGCGATGGCCGAGGCGCGGCCATCCTTCTGCCAGACGCCGGCGGGTGCGGCATCGACCACGGCAATGCCTAGGCCGGGGCGCGCCTGCTTCAGCGAAACGGCGGCGGCAAGGCCGACATAGCCCGCGCCTGCGACCAGAACATCGAGCCCCGGCAGGGTGTTTGCGTCCGTCTTGCGTTCCATCATCGTCAATCCCTTCGTGCCGAGCGGGTGTTGTACCCTTGACGGTTCGCCCTTCCTGTCGGAAACCCGCCATAGCATCTTGCGGCGAGGTTACGAAACATGACGGCTGCCATGGACGAGCTTCTCGATATTCTCGACCTCGAGAAGCTGGAACACAATCTGTATCGTGGTCGCAGCCCCCAGGTCGAATGGCAGCGCGTGTTCGGTGGCCAGACGATCGCCCAGGCGCTGGTCGCGGCGCAGCGCACGGTCGAGCCCGACCGTCACGTCCATTCGCTGCACGGCTACTTCATGCGGCCGGGCGACATCAAGGTGCCGATCATCTACGAAGTCGACCGCATCCGTGACGGCGGCTCCTTCACCACGCGCCGGGTGCTGGCAATCCAGCACGGACAGGCGATCTTCTCGCTCGAGGCGTCGTTCCAGGTCGACGAAAAGGGCCTCGAACACCAGTTCAGCTTGCCTGACGACGTGCCGCCGCCGGAAGGGCTGCAGACGCAACGGCAGCTGCTTGAGAAGGCCGAGCACGTGCCGGCGGCAATCCGCCGTTTCTGGGCACGGGAGCGGCCGCTGGAGCTGAGGCCGGTCAACCTCGAACACTATGAGAGCCGTGACAAGCTGCCGCCCCGTCAGAATGTCTGGATCCGCCTTGCCGGGCCGGTTCCTGACGATCGCGCGCTGCAATCCGTGCTGCTCGCCTATCTTTCCGACATGACGCTGCTGGACACCTCGACCTTCGCGCACGGGCGAGCTCTTTTCGATCCCGACATCCAGGCGGCGAGCCTCGACCATTCGATGTGGTTCCACAGGCAGCATCCACTCGACGGCTGGCTGCTCTATGTCCAGGACAGCCCCTCGAGCTCCGGCTCGCGCGGTTTCAGCCGCGGCACGCTCTATGCCCGCGACGGCACGCTGATCGCCTCGGTGGCCCAGGAAGGGCTGATCCGGCTGCGGCGCTAGGCAGATTGCGGCCCGGCCTCACCGGCAAGCCTATGAAATAATCATTTCGAAAAAAATGCCCAGTAATTAGGCAAATGCTTTGCCGCGTCCACGAGCAGATACCGGAGCGGGCGGGCACAATCCCTTTGTTTACAGCACGTTAATCCCCTGCTTCGGCAACTGGCACGGAGCTTGAATCCTCGTGAGCACTCTCCGGCTCTCATTGGACTCGGTGAAGTCGTGCAAACGCGGGGGACCGCAACAGCAAAGGGTGAAACCTTATGAAAATCGTGATGGCAATCATCAAGCCGTTCAAGCTCGACGAGGTGCGCGAAGCGCTCACCGCCGTCGGCATCCAGGGCCTGACCGTCACCGAAGTCAAAGGCTACGGGCGTCAGAAGGGGCATACGGAAATCTATCGCGGGGCGGAGTACGCGGTCAGTTTCCTGCCGAAGATCAAGATCGAAGTCGCGGTCAGTTTGGACCTGGTCGACAAGGCCGTCGAAGCGATCACCGCGGCGGCCAAGACCGGACAGATCGGCGATGGCAAGATCTTCGTTTTCGGCATCGATCAGGCGGTGCGCATCCGCACCGGCGAAACAGACACCGACGCGCTTTGAGCCGCGAACACGTATTCCAATGGAGAGTTCAATGAATATTCCTTCCACCTTGAAGACGACGGGACGGGCGGCCCTCCTGGGCTCGTTTGCTCTCGCGGCATTGGGCACGGTCGCCGCGTTCGCACAGACGGTAGCTCCCGCCGCGACCGCGGCTGCTCCGGCAGCCGCAGCGGCCACACCCGCGCCGGTGCTCGACAGCGGCAACACCGCCTGGATGCTGACCTCGACGGCTCTCGTGCTGATGATGACCATCCCTGGCCTGGCGCTGTTCTACGGCGGCATGGTGCGCAAGAAGAACGTACTGGCCACCATCATGCAGAGCTTTGCCATCACCTGCCTGGTGACGGTGCTGTGGTTCATGTTCGGCTATTCGCTGGCCTTCTCCGACGGCGGCAGCATGAACGCCTATCTGGGCGGCTTTTCGAAATTCTTCCACCACGGCATCACCGTCTCGACGCTGTGGGCACCAGGGGTCTCGAACATCCCTGAATTCGTCTTCTCGATGTTCCAGATGACATTCGCCATCATCACGCCTGCCCTCATCGCCGGCGCCTTCGCCGAACGCATGAAGTTCTCGGCGCTGCTGATCTTCATGGCACTGTGGTTGCTGATCGTCTACGCGCCGATCGCGCACTGGGTGTGGGGCGGCGGCTTCCTCGGTTCGGCCGGCGTCCTCGACTTCGCCGGCGGCACGGTCGTCCATATCAACGCAGGTGTGGCCGGTCTCGTCTGCGCGCTGGTTCTCGGCAAGCGTGAGGGCTACGGCACCACCAACATGGCGCCACACAACCTCGTCTATTCGGTCATAGGCGCTTCGCTGCTGTGGGTCGGCTGGTTCGGTTTCAACGCCGGTTCGGAACTGGCGGCCGATGGTCTCGCGGGCGCTGCCATGATGAACACGCAGGTCGCAACCGCCGCCGCGGCGCTGGCCTGGATGTTCGCCGAATGGATCGTCGCCAAGAAGCCCTCCGTGCTCGGCATCATCTCCGGCGCCGTCGCCGGCCTCGTCGCGGTGACGCCAGCTTCCGGCTTCGTCAACCCGACCGGCGCCTTCATTATCGGCATCGTTGCCGGCGTCATCTGCTACTTCTCGGCGGTCAAGGTGAAGCACATGTTCGGCTATGACGACTCGCTCGACGCGTTCGGCGTCCATGGCGTCGGCGGTGTGGTCGGTGCCCTGCTCACCGGCGCGCTCGCCGATCCGTTGATCAACCCGGCCGGCAAGGGCGGCTCGGTCGCCATCCAGCTCTACGGCATCGTTTTCACTATCCTGTGGACGGCGATCGCCACCTTCGTGATCCTCTACATCGTCAAGGCCCTGGTCGGCCTGCGTCCGACGACACAGGAAGAAGTCGAAGGCCTCGACATCAGCCAGCATGGCGAAGTGGTGCCGTAAGGTCCTTTCGCCTCGGGACCGGCGGAACCCTCCTCCCGCCGGTCCCATATCCTACGCAGTTCCCGGGAAAACCGCTGCACCTTTCCCGGAGTTGCTCAAAATCCCGTCGTGACGCTCCCGAAAGGTGCTCACGCATTGAGGCCCGGACCTGTCCGGGCCTCCTTTTTTTTCCGAGGGGCAGTGCCGGTAACGCGCGGTACGATCACATTCGCTTGATAGGTCATTTGATTGCGCGGCGCCGTGAAACATCGGCGGCATCGGTTCCGAACTGTGAGGGCGATCGTCGTTCGGCGCTCGTTCAAACAACAGGGAAGGAACTGCATCATGAACATCAAGAATATCTGCTTGGGAGCGCTCGCTCTTTCCATGGTCAGCGGCGTGGCATTTGCCGGCGCTCTCGACGAACCAGACAATATGGCGCCGTTCTTCACCGATTCCGGCATGAAAACCATGAAGCCGATGGCGGAATTCAAGACTGCCTTCATGGCGATGCCGATGGAAAAGCAGGAAGCGATGAAGAAGGAGTGCAACGACGCGGCGATGAGCAAGCCGCATGCCGAGTTCTGCCAGAACGTGCACATGCTGGGCGGCGCCAACTAAGGCGTCTCCGGCGGACAACGTCTGAGCCGTTTCCGGCAACGCGGAAAATGATGGCGGGCGACTATGCCCGCCATTGTCATTCCGACCGGGCATCTGGAGAAGGGGCACTGCCACCCCGCTCAGCGAGGTCGATCGCCGTTTGAGGAACGCGCCGATCGGCCATGGCAGAATATGAGAGCCGGGGGCGCCCATGGTTAATGCCGCCTTAACCTTCCCGCCGATAATCTGGCGTCCGAATCTCCCGGAGTGCGTCATGCGCCCGGCCGAGGCAATGACAGACGGGGAAGAGCATGCGTTCAGGGGCTTCAGCACCGCTCGCGCTGACCGACACGGGGCACGGCATCCAGGCATTCGCGCGGCGTCAGGTCGGCCGGCTGGTCGGTGCTGGGCTGTTCGCGCTGGTTGCCTTCGGGGTGGCCAGCCTCGCCACCTGGAACGTCGCCGATCCGAGCTTCTCCCACGCCACGGCCAATATCGTCACCAACGCCATGGGTTATCCGGGCGCGGTGTTCTCCGACCTCGCCATGCAGTTCTTCGGCCTGGCCGCCGTCGGGGCCCTGGTTCCGGCGGTGGTCTGGGGATTTCTGCTGTTCACGGCCCGGGGTGTCGACAGGCTGCCGAAGCGCGGGCTTGGCTGGTTCGGCTTTGCGCTGCTTGCCGCCGCGATCGCCGGCTGCGTGGTGCCGCCGAAAACCTGGCCGTTGCCAACCGGTCTTGGCGGCGTGTTCGGTGACATGGTGCTCAAGATTCCCGGCCTCGTCATTGGCGGCTACCCGACAGGCATCATTGCCAGCATCATCGCCGTGCTCCTGGCCTCGCCGACCGTATGGCTGTTTGCCTATGGTTCGGCGCTGATCGCGCGCAAGAACGGCTTCGCCGTCCTCGAACAGCCTGAAGCCGCTGATCCACGGAGCCAGGACGAGATGCTCTTCGAGCATGAGGAGGAGGATGAAGGCGATGGCGGCATCCTGGCGCTTGGCGCTATCACCCATTGGTGGCTGTCGCTGCGTGCCTATCTTCGTCGCCGTGCCGCGCGCCGCATGGAAGAGGACGGCCTGGAGCCCGAGATCGAGGCACGGCCCAGCGCCTGGCGCCGTGCCGCCGAGCGCGTCGAATCAGCCGAATTCGCCGAAGCGCGGATGAGCGCCGATGGCCGCGCTCGCGTCGAGCCGGAATTCTTCGCCGCCATGGTCAATGATCGCAGCGCCTCAATTGACCCCGACGACGCCGATGTCTTCGATGCCGGGGACGACGACGATTTCGCGCCTGAACCGAGTCAGCGCCGTGCCGCGCCGACCGCAAAGGTCCAGCAGTTCCGTTCCGATGCCGCAACGCGCGTTGAGGCGCCCGCGCCCCGGCCGGCCCCGGGTGGCCGGGTCCAGCGCGAGGCGCAAACGTCGCTCATCGGCTCCGAGACGTTCGAAATGCCGTCGCTGCATTTCCTGTCCGAACCGAAGAATGTCGTGCGCGATGCCAGCCTGTCCAAGGACGCGCTGGAGCAGAATGCCCGCTTGCTCGAAGGCGTGCTGGAGGATTTTGGCGTCAAGGGCGAGATCATCGCCGTCCGCCCCGGTCCTGTCGTCACCCTCTATGAACTCGAGCCGGCGCCCGGCATCAAATCGTCGCGGGTCATCGGTCTTTCCGACGACATTGCCCGCTCGATGAGCGCGATCGCCTGCCGCGTCGCTGTCGTGCCCGGCCGCAACGCCATCGGCATCGAGCTGCCGAACGCCAAGCGCGAGACCGTGTATCTGCGGGAAATCCTGGCCAGCCGCGATTTCGAAACGACCAAGGCCAAGCTCGCGCTGGCGCTCGGCAAGACCATCAATGGCGAGGCCGTCATCGTCGACATCGCCAAGATGCCGCACGTGCTGGTCGCCGGCACCACCGGTTCGGGCAAGTCGGTCGCCATCAACACCATGATCCTGTCGCTCCTCTACCGGCTGAGGCCGGAGGAATGCCGCCTGATCATGATCGATCCGAAGATGCTCGAACTCTCGGTCTATGACGGCATCCCGCATCTTCTGACACCGGTGGTCACCGATCCGAAGAAGGCCGTGGTGGCGCTGAAATGGACCGTGCGCGAGATGGAGGACCGCTACCGCAAGATGTCGAAGGTCGGTGTGCGCAACATCGACGGCTTCAATGCGCGCGTCAGCCTGGCCGACAAGAAGGGCGAGAAGATTTCGCGCACCGTGCAGACCGGCTTCGACCGGCAGACCGGCGAGGCGATCTACGAGACCGAGGATCTCGATCTCGAGCCGATGCCCTACATCGTCGTCATCATCGACGAGATGGCCGACCTGATGATGGTGGCCGGCAAGGACATCGAGGGCGCGGTGCAGCGCCTGGCGCAGATGGCGCGCGCCGCCGGCATCCACGTCATCATGGCCACGCAGCGCCCGTCGGTCGACGTCATCACCGGCACGATCAAGGCCAATTTCCCGACCCGTATCTCCTTCCAGGTGACATCGAAGATCGACAGCCGCACCATCCTGGGCGAGCAGGGCGCCGAGCAGCTGCTCGGCATGGGCGACATGCTCTACATGGCCGGCGGCGGCCGCATCCAGCGTGTGCACGGCCCCTTCGTGTCAGACGAGGAGGTGGAGAAGATCGTCGCGCATCTCAAGCTGCAGGGCGTGCCCGAATATCTCGACGCCATCACCGAGGATGATGGCGAGGATGACGACGAACCGTCGGGCAAGGGCAGCTCAGGCGGCGGTGGCGGCGGCAATTTCGAGGATTCCGACGATCCCTACGATCAGGCGGTTTCCGTGGTGCTGCGCGACGGCAAGGCCTCGACCAGCTATATCCAGCGCCGCCTCGGCATCGGCTACAACCGCGCCGCTTCGATCATCGAGAAGATGGAGAAGGAAGGCATTGTCGGACCGGCCAACCATGCCGGGAAGCGCGAAATCCTGGTGCCTACGGAAGACGACAAGTTCTGACGGATGTTTTCGGGGTGTCGGAGCGCACGAGAAATGGAAACTTTGCCCCCTTCCGTGCGTTGCTAGAAACCGGGTGTCGCGTGGCTGCCAAACTTCAGCCCTACTGGGGGCTCATGCACCGACACGCCCTACGAACCAGACGAAAGTGACCGGCATGAAAAACGACCTTCCCGCCCCCGGCAATTTTACCCCGACCCGCCGCAGGCTGCTCGGCCTCGGCGTGATGGTCGCGGGTGCCGCCGTGCTCAACGTTGTGCCGGGCTTCCAGTTGCTTGCGTCGGCGCAAGCCGCGGTGCCCGCGGCGGCACAGAAGATCGCCGACCATTTCTCCTCGGTCAAAACGATGAGCGGCGAGTTCGTTCAGTTCGGCCCCAAGGGTGAGCAGACCGGCGGCAAGTTCTTCCTGGAACGTCCCGGCAAGATCCGCTTCAACTATGACGGCGCGTCGAATTTCAGGGTCATTTCCGACGGTAAGTCGGTGGTCATCCTCAACAAGAAGCTGAACACATCCGACCTCTATCCCTTGTCAAAGACGCCGCTGAAGCTGTTGCTCGACGACAGGATCGACCTCTCCGGCGACCGCGTCAAAAGCGTCAAGGAAGAGAATGACCTGACCACGATCCAGCTTGCGGACAAGAATGTCTTCGGCAATTCGAGGATCACGATGATGTTCGATCCGAAATCCTATGAGTTGCGCCAGTGGACCATCACCGACGCGCAGGGCAAGGATACGACGGTGATGATCTTCAACGTCAAGGAAGGCGTGAGCTTCGCCGCCGACACCTTCGCCATCGACTATGCCGCCAACCGCGAGATCAACACCAACGGCTCCAACCGGTAAAGCGCGCCGAGGCCAAGCGGTCTCAAGCGCGGCTGGCTCGTTGTTCCATGCTTGTCGTTGGCCACAACCGAGGTCGCCTTGGGCGACATGCATGGGCTCCGCGCAATAGTTGTGGAAAGTACTGCCTTGGCGCGTCCTTTTGGACGTGGGGCACCATCAATGGCGTGGCGTAGCTTGTTTTTGACGCGTGTGGCTGGCAGTTTCCGGGGCTGACCCCTTCAAAGGCGTTGCCACCCTCCCAAGCCCCTGCTGTCGTGGTGGGTGCCGCGCCATTTCGGATCCCGCGCATGCCTTTTTCCATAGCCACCTGGAACATCAACTCCGTTCGTCTTCGCATGCCCATCGTCGAGCGCCTGCTCCTCGAACAGGCGCCGGACGTGCTTTGCCTGCAGGAAACGAAAGTTCCCGATGAGCTGTTTCCCGAGAAGGCCTTCCGCAAACTCGGTTACGAGCACATCGCCTTCCACGGCCAGAAGGGCTATCACGGCGTGGCGACGGTGGCGCGCCGACCGATCGAGGTGGTCGAGAAACGGCGTTTCTGCGAGATCGAGGACAGCCGGCACCTGTCCGTCACCGTTCGGGCCGGCGGCAAGACCATCCTGGTGCACAATTTCTACGTTCCGGCGGGCGGAGACGAGCCGGACCCGGTCATCAACAAGAAGTTCAAACACAAGCTCGATTTCGTCGCCGAGATGAATGCCATCCGCGCCGAGCACGACGAGGCGTCTGCCTCGATCCTGGTCGGCGACCTCAACATAGCGCCGCTGGAGCACGATGTCTGGTCTCACAAGCAGTTGCTCAAGGTGGTCAGCCACACGCCGGTCGAGACCGAAAACTTCGAGGCGATGCGCCTTGCCGGCAATTGGGTAGACCTGATGCGGCACGACGTGCCGCTGGAACAGAAGCTCTACACCTGGTGGAGTTATCGCGCGCAGGACTGGGAAACGTCCGATCGCGGCCGGCGGCTCGACCATATCTGGTCGTCGCCGAACCTGGTGCCAAGCTTTGCCGGCTATGAAATCCTGCGCCTGGCCCGCGGCTGGGAGCGCCCGTCGGACCATGTGCCGGTCATTGCGCGGTTTGACCTGGATTAGCCAGTCGGAGGCGTGGCCCTTTCATTCGTCATCCCAGGGCGGAGCGACGCGAAGCGGAGCGCAGACCCTGGGATCCATGCCGCGAGATCCGCCGAGGAATACGGCGGTCCAGAATTGGGCTGTCCTTGACGTTGCGCTGTATTGTTCTTCACCGCGGCAGCGTTTTGAAGTCGCGGCATGGATCCCAGGGTCTCCGCGACGCCGCTTCGCGGCTGCTCCGCCCTAGGATGACGAACGCAATGTTTGCGGCGCTGATTTCATCGTTTGACGCATCATCCGCCTCACCCCGAAAACCGTGGCGCCAGTTCCTCGATGCGGCGAATCATCGCCAGAAAGTCCTCGGAGATGCGCTGGTGCAGCTGGGCCGCTATCTCGGGATATTCCTCGAGGATGCGGCGGAACATCTTCCGGCTCAGCCGTATCACTTCCGAATCGATCGCGGCCGACGCGCTGGTCAGCCGCTTGGTGTCGGCGATCAATGCCAGTTCGCTCAGCATGGCGCCGGGGCTGGCCGTGCCGATCGGGATGCGTTCGCCATTCTGTTCGCGATAGAGGGCGATGCGTCCGCTGACCACGACATAGGCCGAATCAGCCTCGTCGTCCTCGCGGTAGAGCTTGCGGTCGGCCTGCAGCAGGGTGGTCTCGGCGCCGAAGGCGAGCAGGCGCAACTGTTCCTGCGTGAAACCCTGGAAGAGCCCCACGGCGGACAGGATGCGGATGTCGTCATCCAGCGCCATCTAACTATGTCCCCGAACCGACAGTCCGACTCCTCCTCTGCGAGTTCGATCCAAACTGCCCCCAGCATCAGGACCGTACCCGAAAAGCGCCCGCCCAACCGCTTATTGGATAATGAAATGTTTAAGGAACCAGCTTGTAGCCGCCGCTTTCTGTCACAAGAATTTCCGCATTGGAAGGATCGCGTTCGATCTTCTGGCGCAGCCGGTAGACATGGGTTTCCAGCGTGTGCGTGGTGACGCCGGAATTGTAGCCCCACACTTCCTCAAGCAGCACGTCGCGTGTCACCACCTTCTGGTCGGCGCGGTAGAGATATTTGATGATCGAGGCCTCCTTCTCCGTCAGCCTGACCTTGCCCCCACGCGCGTCGAGCAGCAGCTTCTGGCTTGGCTTGAAGGTGTAGGGACCGACCGAGAAGGTCGCGTCCTCGCTCTGCTCGTGCTGGCGAAGCTGGGCGCGGATGCGGGCCAGCAGCACCGCGAAGCGGAACGGCTTCGTCACATAGTCGTTGGCGCCCGCTTCAAGGCCAAGGATCGTGTCCGAATCGGTGTCATGGCCGGTCAGCATGATGATGGGGGCCTTGTAGCCGCCCTTGCGCAGGATCTTCACCGCTTCGCGGCCATCCATGTCGGGCAAGCCGACATCCATGATCAGCAGGTCGATGAGGCCGCCGCGCGCCGCGGCGACACCTTTGGCGGCGGTCGATTCCTGCAGGACATCGAATTCCTCATAGAGGGATAATTGCTCGACGAGGGTGCCGCGCAGGTCGTCATCATCGTCGACGATCAGAATGGTGCGTGAAGTCATGGATCAATCCGTTGTTTTGAAAAGAAAATTCAGTTGACCGCTGCCTGTTTATGCGGAAGCTGACCGGCACAACAGCCGATCACAGTGATTTGTTCCGTGGCACGATCATACAAGAAAAAACACGATCGCAATGCAGCCGGCGCAATTTTGCGAAAAGGACTGCGTTTGCTCACCGTGCGGGCCCGGCCCGGCCACCCAACGCAAGGGTTCCTGCAGGCCGGCGGGCTGGTGTTTCCATGCGCGCTGGGACATGGCGGCATTTCGGCCGACAAGCGCGAAGGCGATGGCGCGACGCCGCTCGCGGCGATGCGGATCCTGTCAGGATATTTTCGCGGCGATCATTTCCCAGGAGGCCGCAGAACCCGCCTGGCGATGGCGCCGATCGGACCGGATCTTGGCTGGTGCGAGGTGCCCGAGGATCGCAATTACAACCGTCCGGTGAAAATCCCCTATGGCGCCAGCCACGAACGGATGCTGCGCGGCGACCAACTCTACGATGCCTGCCTGGTGCTCGACTGGAACATCGCACCGCGCCGCCGCGGGCGCGGCAGCGCCATCTTCTTCCATCTGGCACGCCCCGGCTTCACGCCGACGCAAGGCTGCGTCGCGGTGAGCGCGCGCACCATGGCGCGACTGCTGCCACTGTTGTCGGACAGGACGGTGGTGAGGGTGGTAAGGTAGGCAGTAGGCAGTAGGCAGTAGGCAGTAGGCAGTAGGCAGTAGGGTTCTCTCTCCAATGCCTATTCCCTACTGCCTACTGCCTAATCCCTTACCTCCGTGGCTTCTGCCAGCCAATATCGAGCAGGCCCAGGCGACGAAGTTCACGGTCCATTGCGCGCGAGACGTCCTTTCGATGGGCGCCGATATCGCGCAACTGGCGATCCGACAGATCCTCGACATCCTGTCGGGGAAGGCTGGCGGCAACCTTTGCCTGCCGGAGCCACTCAAACACCGCGTTCAGACGGTTCGGCTGGACATTTCCTAGCCTCAGAGCGATGTGGGTCATGATGTTTTCCGTTTCGTCCGGATATCAAATCCGGTTTGATGGTGTTTCGATTGCCTCATCATGGTCGATTGAAATTCAAACGGGAAACGAGTAGTTCTTGGCGGATTATCAAGTTTCCTTTGAAGATGGTGGCAACGTGATTTTCCTCGACATGGGTCAGCCCTGATGGCCCGCCTGCTGCCGGGAACGCGTGCCCTGCGGACGCTGGAAGCAGCGGCCAGGCATCTCAATTTCACCCGCGCCGCCGACGAGCTCGGCCTGACGCCCGCCGCCGTCAGCCACCAGATCAAGGAAATCGAGGATCAGCTCGGCATCGTGCTGTTCACCCGTACCAGCCGGACCATCAGGCTGACGGAGGCCGGCGCGGTGCTGTTCGAGGCCTCGACCGAGGCACTCGACCTGCTTGGCCGGGCCGTCTCGCGGGCGCACAAGATGACGCGCGGCACGTCCTTCCTCAAGGTAACGCTGGACGCGCAGTTCGCGGCGAAGTGGCTGATGCGGCGTGTCGAGGACTTTCGCAAGCAGAAGCCGGGCATCGAGCTGCGGTTCGATATCGCCTACGGGCTGCGGGATTTCGATCTCGACGATGTCGATGTCGGCATCCGTTTCGGCGCCGGCAAATATCCGGGCCTTTGCGCCCACCGCCTGTTCGACAACATCATCATTCCGGTGTGCAGCCCAAGCCTGCTGGCGTCCGGTCCGCCGCTCAACGAGCCACGCGATCTTTTTCACCACACGCTTGCCCATATCGAATGGGCACGGCAGGGGGTGACATGGCCGAACTGGCGCATGTGGATGGCCGCGGCCGGCATCGACGATTTCGACGACAGCCGCACCGTCGTGTTCGGGACCTCCACCGATGCTGTCCAGGCCGCTCTCGATGGCAATGCCGTGGCGCTCGCTGATTTTGCCATGGTGGCAAACGACCTTTCGGAGGGTCGTCTCGTCCGGCCTTTTCAACTCGGCATCAAGGTCGCGGCGGAGTTCGCCTATTTCCTGGTCTATCCCAAGACCGAGGCGAACGATCCGCGCATCGTGGCTTTCCGCGAGTGGATTCTCGAGGAAGTCGCCAAAACGCGAACCTGATCAGGCCGCTGCCGCCGCTCCGAACCAGCCGATCACCGCGCCCATGATCAGCAGCACGCCGAGCCAGTGGCCGCCATCGATGAGGGTCAGGCCCCAGCCGAATCCCTCATAGCGGTGGTTGACGGAGAGCGTTGTGATGACGAACCCCAGCCAGAGCACGAAACCGAAGACAAGTCCCGCGACCAGCGTTGGTTCGCCGCCGGTCATCGCGCCGACGACCAGCGCCATGATGCATGCCATGACAAGTTCGGCGATGAAGCTGATGACGAAGGGCAGCGGCGATTTCTTCATAGTCGATGGGTCGAGCTTTGCAGCTTTGAGCCACGGCTTGCTCAGGCCCACGTACCAGGCGGCGCCGAACAGCCACGCCACGACGGCGGCGATAACGACCGCCAGCCAGTTGACCGCTGAAAAATCCATGAGCTTCCCCCTCCAGATGCCAGGGGATGGAACGCCTGTTCGGCGGTGGCGTCAAGCAAAGCGCCAGACGGTCGTGCGCTTGACCAGGGAATCCTCCAGCGCCCGCGTCACTGCCACTTCATACACGCCAAGCGGTTCCAGCCCTGCCTTCGGCATGTAGGAGCGCCCGGGATCGCCAACGAGGATCTCGGCGCCGCGCGTCTTCAGCGTCGCAAACCATGGCATCAGCAGATCGGCGAAGGATTTGTCGTAGAAGACATCACCGGCCAGGATCACGTCCCAGCCGGCATCGGTTCCGATGCAGTCCTTGCCGTTGAATCCGATGCCGACGGCATTGGCCTGCGCATTCAGGCGGATCGCCGTCTCGCAGAACGGGTCGATGTCCGAAGCGATCACCTCGGCAGCGCCGGCCCTGGCGGCGGCAATGGCGACCAGGCCGGAGCCGGACGCGAAATCGAGAACGCGCTTTCCCCGCACCGTCTCGGGATGATCGATGATATAGCGGGCAAGACCCTGCCCGCCGGCCCAGGCGAACGCCCAGAAGGGCGGCGGCAGGCCGATCTCAACCAGTTCATCCTCCGTGCGTTGCCACAGATCATGGGCCTCGTCGGCCAGATGCAGGAGGATTTCCGGCACATGCGGCGGCGCCATCAGCGCCGTGTTGTCGAGGATGAATTTCTTCGCGCTTATCGGGGTGAGTACGGTCACGGAGCGGGTGTCAGGCCGCCCATGCGGCAGACTTCCTTCCATTCGTCCGGCGTCACCGGCTGCACGGAAAGCCGGCCGAGGCGGACCAGCGCCATCTCGGCAAGTTTTGGATTGGCCTTGACCTGTTCCAGCGTCACCGGGGTAGGCACATCCTTGACGGCGCGGATATCGACGCATTCCCAGCGCGGGTCGTCACTGGTGGTGTCGTGATGGGCAAGGGCGCAGACCTCGGCGATACCGACGACGTTCAGTCCTTCGTTGGAATGGTAGAAGAAACCGAGATCGCCGATCTGCATCGCCTTCATGTTGTTGCGCGCCGCGTAATTGCGCACGCCGTCCCATTGCGTGCCGTCCTTGCCCTTCGCCTTCAGCATCTCGAAGGAGAATTTGAACGGCTCCGATTTGAACAGCCAGTAATTCATCTTTGTCGTCCTGTCGTCATTTTCTGGGCTTCACGGCTGCCGCCCGAGGCGGCGCAACAAAGCGTCATGCCGGCTTGACAAGGCGTCATGCCGGCTTGTTGAAGGTCCAGTTCCACGGCCGGATCTCGACGCTCTCGAACAGGCCCGCCTTGGCATAGGGATCGGCGGCGGACAGGGCCTTCGCTGCGGCCATGTCGGCAGCCTCGACAACGACGAGACTGCCGTTGGGCTTGCCGTCGGCGTCAAGGAACGGACCGGCAAAGGCGAGCTTCTTTTCGCCGTTCAATCCTTCCAGGAAGGCCACGTGCTCGGGCCGCGTATCGAGGCGCACCTGCAGGCTTCCGGGCTTGTCCTTGCACAGCAAAGCAAACAGCATTCTCTAAAACTCCCATCGTGTAAGGCAGAGCAGATCCGAACCTGTGGTTCGGGATCATGCTTCAAGCGTCGGTTTCGGTCTTCAGCGGCCGGGTCATCAATGTCGACACAGCTTGGCTTATCGTGATGGTGCCGTCCAGTATCGCCGATACCGCGGCGATGATCGGGGCGTCGATGCCGCGCTCGGCGGCGATGCGAGCGGCAATCCCCGCTGTCGGCACGCCTTCGGCCAGCGGCAGGCCAGCCAGCGGTTTGCCCTGTCCGAGCGCCAGCCCATAGGCAAAGTTGCGCGATTGTGCCGACGAGCAGGTCAGCATCAGGTCGCCGAGGCCGGAAAGCCCCATCAGTGTTTCAGGCCTGGCGCCGAAGGCAGCGCCGATGCGGCGCAGCTCGACGAAGCCCCGCGTCACCATCGCCGCCTGGGCGCTGGCGCCAAGCCCGGCGCCGGAGACCGCGCCGGCGGCAATGGCAAAGACATTCTTCAGCGCGCCACCGATCTCGACACCAATGAGATCGTCGCTCGAATAGCAGCGCAGGTTCTGGGCAGAGAAGCGGGCGGCGAGGTTCGCGGCCATGCCGTTGTCGCGGGCGGCGACCACCACCGCCGTCGGCAAGCCCTTGGCGACATCGGTGGCAAAGCTTGGGCCCGACAGGGCGGCGACTGGATTTTCGGGGAGGATTTCCTCGACGATGGCCGAAAGCAGCGCGCCGGTGTCGCGCTCGATGCCCTTGGCGCAAAGAACGATCGGAACCCCCTTGGGCATATGAGGCTTCGCGCCAGCCAGCACCGCGCGCAGCGACTGCGCCGGTGTCACCGCCAGCACACAGTCCGCACCATCGAGAGCCGTCTTGACGTCGCTTGTCGCCTCGATGCCGGGCTCGATGGCGATGCCGGGCAGATAGCGCGGGTTCTCGCCGCGGCGTATCGACGCCACGGTTTCCTCGTCGCGTGCGAACAGCCGGACCGAATGACCGGCATGCAGCATGGCCAGGGCCAGGGCCGTGCCCCAGGCGCCACCGCCCAGGACAGCAACGCGCCATCCAACCGAATCGCGGCGGTTCATGCCTTCGCTCCGCGTCTGCCAGAGCCCACCATCGGTGCTGAAATACTGTCCAGCGGCCAGCGCGAGCGCGGCACGAAATCCCGGCCGTTCTCATCCGCCAGACCCGCCCGCAGCCGCTCTATGCCGGCCCAGGCGATCATCGCCGCGTTGTCGGTGCAAAGCTTCAGCGGCGGCGCGACAAAGGCGAAGCCGCTTTCGCTGCACAGGGCTTCCAGCGTCGCCTTGATGGTGTGGTTGGCGGCAACGCCGCCAGCAACGACGAGAGCCGGATTGTTTGCATCAGGGAATGTTTCGCGAAAACGTGCCAGCGCCTTTGAGACGCGGTCGCCCAGCGCGTCGGCCACCGCCGTCTGGAACGAGGCGCAGATGTCGGCGACATCCTGATCGCTCAACGGGGCAATCGCCGTCGCCGCCTGGCGCACGGCGGTCTTCAGCCCGGAGAAGGAGAAGTCCGGCTGCGCCGAGCCCTTCATCGGGCGGGGGAAGGCGAAACGCCTGGCGTCGCCGCTCTTGGCGGCCTTCTCGACATTGGGTCCGCCCGGATAGGGCAGACCCAGCATCTTGGCCGTCTTGTCGAAGGCCTCGCCAAGCGCGTCGTCGATGGTCGTCGCCCAGCGCTGGTAGTCGCCGACGCCGCGCACGGCGACGATCTGCGTGTGACCGCCGGAGACCAGCAGCAGCAGATAGGGGAAGGCCAGCCCGTCGGTCAGCCGTGCCGTCAGCGCGTGGCCCTCCAGGTGGTTGATGGCAATCAGCGGCTTGTCTGCCGCAGCCGCAATCGCCTTGGCCGTCATCAGCCCGACAATCAGGCCGCCGACAAGACCGGGCCCGGCGGTTGCGGCGATCGCATCGATATCGGCGAGATCAATGCCCGAATCGGCCAGGGCCGCCGCGACGATGCCGTCCAGCGCCTCGACATGGGCGCGCGCGGCGATCTCCGGCACGACGCCGCCGAACGCGGCATGTTCCTCGATCTGGCTGAGCACGATGTTGGACAGGATTTCTGGCGCGGCATCGCCGTCCAGCGTCACGACGCTGGCGGCGGTCTCGTCACAACTCGTCTCGATACCCAGAACGCGGATCAATTGGTCGCTGTCCTCGATGATTGTGTCGCCGGCCATTCCTCATTAGGAAAGGCCCAGCAAAACCTCGCTTGCCGGGGGGTTATCACGGACCGGGCGCCATGCAAACATTCTTGAGAATCGGAACACGCGGCAGCCCGCTGGCGCTGGCACAGGCGCGCGAAACCCAGGCGCGGCTGATGGCCGCGCATGGCATGCCGGAACACGCCTTCGAGATCGTCGTCATCACAACCAGCGGCGACCGCATCCAGGACCGGCCATTGTCGGAAGCCGGCGGCAAGGGCCTGTTTACCAAGGAGATCGAGGAAGCGCTGCTGGAGCGCCGCATCGATATTGCCGTGCACTCGTCCAAGGACATGCCGACGCAACTGCCCGACGGCCTGGAGCTGTCCGCCTTCCTGCCACGCGAGGACGCTCGCGACGCCTTTATCGGCAAGGCCGCACGCGCCATTGCCGAGCTGCCGGAGGGCGCCAAGGTCGGCTCGTCGTCGCTGCGGCGGCAGGCATTGATCCGCCGGCTGCGGCCGGATCTCGACGTGGTGATGTTTCGCGGCAATGTACAGACGCGCCTGCGCAAGCTGGACGAGGGTGTCGCCGCCGGCACCATCCTCGCCTATGCCGGGCTGAAGCGGCTCAGGCTCGAGCATGTGATAACCGACCTGATGCCGCTCGACACTTTTCCGCCAGCACCTGGGCAAGGCGCTATCGGCATTGAAAGCCGCATCGGCGACCGCGATGTGGAAACGATGCTGACGGCAATCCACGACGTGCCGACCGGGCAGGCGCTGGCCTGCGAACGTGCTTTCCTCGCGGCGCTCGACGGTTCCTGCCGCACGCCCATCGCCGGCCATGCGGTGATCACGGACAACAGGCTTGTCTTCGCCGGCCTGATCATATCGCCGGACGGAACGCAATCGCATGAGATCAAGGCCGAAGGCCACCCCGAAGAGGCGGCCCGCATCGGCGATGAAGCAGCGCGCGCGGTGCGGGCGAAGGCTGGCGAAGACTTCTTCGACGGCTGGGCCTGACGGTGGTCCGCGTTCTGGTGACGAGACCGGAACCCGGCGCTTCCCGCACGGCACGGCGACTGCAGGAGACGGGTTTTCAGCCGGTGCTGCTGCCGTTGACCAAGACGGTGGCGCTGCCGGTCGAAACCGGGCTTGTTGCGAAGAATGCCATTGCCGTTCTCATCACCAGCGCCAATGCCATCCGCCATGCCCCGAAGGAAATCATCGCCGCGCTGGCGGCCTTGCCGTGCCATGCCGTCGGCAAGCGAACGGCGGAGGCCGCGCGCGCGGCTGGATTCCTGACTGTCAACGAGGGCCCTGGCAATGCCGAGGCGCTGGCCGATATGCTGGCCGACCGGCTTTCGGGAAAGGCGGTCATCTATCTGTGCGGTCGCGTGCGGTTCCCGGCATTCGAGGCGCGGCTGAAGGCGGCGGGAGTCTGGGTCCACCCGATCGAGACTTATGACACGGTTGCGCCGGCCTATTCGGACGCGGCTGTCATCGGACATCTGTCCGGCCTGCCGGTCGATGCGGTGCTGCTCTACTCGGCCAAGGCCGCCGCAACGATGCAGGCCCTGGCCCGTCGGCCGGCATTGCATGATCTTTTTGAAAAGACGCGGGTTTTCGCCCTATCTCGACGTATTGCCGCTGTTCTCGATGAGGCTGCCAGCGAAAAAATCCGGGTCGCGGCGGAACCCGATGAGGAGGCTTTGCTTGAGCTTTTGCGGGGTTGGCGTTGACCCGCGTCATCACACCGCCCCTTTTCACCGCTTGGTGATGTGATAGACCCTTTTTGAACCATCCCGAAGCGAGTTTTGCGGAGCCCAAGCATGGTCAAGACGCCGAAGATGCGACATTCGAAAAGCCGTCGCGAGCCGGTGACGATCGAACTCGAACCCGGCGCCGTCTCGCGCATCGTCGACCAGGATGCCGGCAAGGCTCAGGTCGAGGATGCCAGGACTGGCCAGGTCGCGGATGGTTCGCAGCCGGAAGTGCCCGAAGAACCCGTCCATGCCGACCAGACCGATCTGGAGCCGTGGGAACATACCGACGCTGCCGCGCGGTCCGACGGGCAGAAATCCGCGGCGTCCGAAGGCGGCGATGATTCGAAGCCTACCTATCCGACCGGATCGGAAGCACCGTCCGACCGGACGAGCACATTCGACTACAGTTTCGAGGATGCAACCGCAAAGGCCGGCCCCGCCTCCGCCGCGCCACCAAGATCCAGCACGAGGGACGAGAGCATGGCAACGCAGCCGAAGCGTGGCGGCATCAACGGCATCGCCGCCGGCATCATCGGTGGTGTCATCGCGCTGGTTGGCGCGGGTGGCCTGCAGTTCGCCGGCGTGCTTGGCGCACCGGGTTCCGGTGGCGTTTCGCTCGATGGTGTCAACAGTCAGATCTCCGCCCTGAGGTCCGAGATCGCGGGGGCCAAGCAGGCTGGCGGCAACGCAGACGTTTTGGCCAAGGTGGGCGGCCTGACGTCGGCCCTGGACCAGGTGAAGGCCGATGTCGCGGCGCTGAAATCGGCCGCGGGGTCCGGCAATGCGGGCGACAGCGCAGCCCTTGCGGCGCTGGGCGACAAGGTCAAGCAGGTCGAAACGGCTGTCGCGGCACTTGACCAGGCCGGCAACAAGGCGCCGGTCGATCTTGGCCCGCTCAACGAGAAGATCGCGGGGCTCGATGCGCTGGTGAAGTCCGCCGGTGACACGGCGACTGCCCAGCAAGGCCGTCTTGCGGCGCTGGAACAATCGGTGTCGCAGCTATCCGGCAAGGTCGAGGCGCAGGCGTCGCAGCCGAAGATCGCGCTTGCCATCGCCGCCTCGGCGCTGAAGTCGGCGCTGGACCGTGGCGCGCCCTTCAATGCCGAACTGGAGACCTTCGCCGCGATCGCGCCGGACGCACCGCAGCTCGCCACACTGCGCGGCTACGCGCAAAAAGGGGTGCCGACCCGGGCCGAGATCGCCGCCGGGGCGGATGCGGCCGCCAACGCCATGATTGCCGCCGCGAAGCCCGTCGACCAGAATGCCGGTTTCTTCCAGAACCTGATGTCCAGTGCCGAATCGCTGGTCAAGGTCAGGCCGGTCGGCGCCGTCGAAGGCACCGGCGTTCCGCAGACTGTCGCGCGCATGGAAGTGGCTGTAACCCAGGGCGACTATGCCAAGGCGCTCGGCGAGTATGGCACGCTGCCCGACGCGGCCAAGGCGGCGGGCGCTGATTTTGCCGGCAAACTGAAGGCACGCATCGAGGTCGAGACGCAGATCGAGGCGCTGATCGCCGGCGCGATGAAGGCGTGAGGAGCTGACGATGATCCGAATTCTCATCTTCCTCGTCGTCGTCTTCGCGCTTGGGCTGGGCTTTGCCTGGCTGGCCGACCGGCCCGGCGACATGCTCATCACCTTTAACGGCTATCAGTACCAGGTCAGCCTGATGGTGGCCGCCGTGGCCGTCGTTGCCGTGGTCGCGGCGGTGATGATCATCTGGTGGCTGGTCAAGTCGCTGTGGAACAGCCCCTACACCATCTCGCGCTACTTCCGGGTGCGCCGCCGCGACCGTGGCTACCAGGCGCTGTCGACCGGCATGATCGCGGCCGGCGCCGGCGACGGGGCACTGGCGCGCAAGAAGACCAAGGAAGCGGCAAAGCTCATCCGCTCCGACCAGGAACCGCTTATCCACCTGCTCGAGGCGCAGGCCTCGTTGCTTGAAGGCGACCATGAGGGCGCCCGCGAAAAATTCGAGAGCATGCTCGACGATCCCGAAATGCGGCTGCTCGGTCTGCGCGGCCTCTATCTCGAGGCTGAGCGCCTCGGCGACCGCAATGCGGCTCGCCACTATGCCGGCCGTGCGGCGGTGATGGCGCCGCAACTGGCCTGGGCCGCCGAATCGACGCTGGAAGAGCTGACCCAGCGCGGTGACTGGGATGGCGCGCTGAAGCTGGTCGACGCGCAGAAGTCGACGCGGCAGATCGAGCGCGACGCCGCCAACCGGCGCCGCGCCGTGCTGCTCACCGCCAAGGCGCACGCCTTGATCGACAGTGATCCAAACGGGGCCAAGGCCGCGGCCGTCGAGGCCAACAGGCTGCGCCCGGATTTCGCGCCAGCGGCGGTCATCGCGGCCAAGGCGCTGTTTCGCCAGAACGACGTGCGCAAGGGCTCCAAGATCCTCGAAACGGCCTGGAAGGCCGAACCGCACCCGGAGATCGCCGAACTCTATACCCATGCCCGCCCCGGCGACGCGGTGCTCGACCGGCTGAACCGGGCGAAGAAGCTGCAGGAGCTGAAGAAGAATCATGCCGAGTCCTCGCTGACGGTGGCGCGCGCGGCATTTGACGCACAGGACTACAAGACGGCGCGCCGCGAGGTGGAGGCGGCGATCAGGATGGACCGCCGCGAAGGCGCCTATCTGCTGCTGGCCGATATCGAGGAAGCGGAAACCGGTGACCAGGGCAAGGTACGGCAGCTCCTGTCCAAGGCGGTGCGGGCGCCGCGCGATCCGGCCTGGGTCACCGACGGCGTCATCTCCGAACACTGGGCGCCGGTGTCTCCAGTCACCGGCAAGCTCGACGCTTTCGAATGGCGCGCGCCGATGGAACGCCTCGGCCAGCTGATCGACAGCCACGAGGATATTCGAGACGTGTCGGCGCCCGCGATCGCCGCACCGACAGCGGCCGAAAGCGCGCCCGAGGTGATCGATCATGCAACTGTTTCTTCCGCGGGGACGGTGGGGCAAGCGGAGACCGCCGACAGGGATCACGTCACGCCAGTGACCGCGGCCGCCTTTGCCGCCGTGCCGAGCGATGCGGAGGCCGTCGAACCAGCGGAGGAACTGGCCCGTCTGCCCGACGATCCCGGCGTCGATCCGGACGACGAGGCGGAAAAGTCACCGCGCCGGTTTCGCTTGTTTTGATGGGACCCGATCCTGAAGGCAGGTTTGGGCGAATGGGAAGTGCTTGATGTTCGAACGCGTTCTGTCGTTTCTGAAGGAATTGCCGATAGGTGCCGGTGCCCGTCCCAGCGCCGACGATCCGCGCGTTGCCGCCTCGGCGCTGCTCTATCATGTGATGAGCGCCGACGGCGTGCGCCAGGATGTCGAATGGGAGCGGTTCAAGGCGGTACTGGCGGAAAGTTATTCGATCAGCGGGGCCGAGCTCGAGGCGCTGGCGGCGGCCGGAGAACGCGCCGACAATGAGGCGATCGACCTCTATGCCTTCACCAGCGTTTTGAAACGCCACCTCGATGCCGATGCGCGCAAGGCGTTCATCGGCCTGATGTGGGAGATCGTCTATGCCGATGGCGAGTTGCATGAGCTGGAAGACAACACTGTCTGGCGCGTGGCCGAATTGATCGGCGTCGAGCGCCGCGACCGCGTCGAGGCGCGCCGCAAGGCCGCCGCGGATGCGCCGGGCGCCACCGGAACGTCGAGCGACGAATAGAGCGAGACGAGGTTCGCTTGCCGACAACACCGCGTTCGAGACCAACAATTCTGGTTGTCCTGCATCAGGAGACTTCGAGCCCCGGCCGTGTTGGCCACATGTTGCTGGAGGCGGGCTTCGAGCTCGACATCCGTCGTCCACCGCTTGGGGACGGCTTGCCGGAAACGCTGGAGGGCCACGCCGGCGCGGTGGTGTTCGGCGGGCCGATGAGCGCCAATGACGGGGATGAGTTTGTCCGCCGTGAAACGGCCTGGCTTGATATCCCCCTGAAGGAGAACCGGCCGTTTCTTGGCATCTGCCTGGGGGCGCAGATGCTCGTCAACCATCTCGGCGGCAAGGTCGAGGGGCATGACGAAGGTCTGGTCGAGATCGGCTGGTATCCGCTGAAAGCGACCGAGGCGGGCAAGAAGCTGATGCACTGGCCGGAGATGGTCTACCAGTTCCACCGTGAAGGCTTCTCGCTTCCGAAAGAGGCGACGCTTCTCGCAACCGCCGAAACCTATCCCAACCAGGCCTTCCGCTATGGCGACAATGCCTGGGGTATCCAGTTTCATGGCGAATTGACCCGGGCAATGATGCAGCGCTGGGTGGTGCACGGCGCGCAACGTTTCGAATTGCCTGGTGCCCAGCCCGGCCGCGATCACCTTGGCGGCCGGCTGATCTGGGACATGCACCTCAAGCGTTGGCTTGGCGAATTCCTGCAGCTGATCTTCGGCAAGGCCTCGCGATAAGGGTCAGTCTCGCCCGCTGAGATGGCGCACCTTGCGTAGTTGTGGGAACAGCATCGCCCACAGGCCGGCGACCACGATGGCCCCGACGCCGCCGATCGCGACAGCCGGAACCGTGCCGATCAGCGCCGCCATCGTGCCGGCACGGAATTCGCCCAGCTCGTTGGAGGCGCCGACGAAGACCTGGTTGACGGCGTTGACGCGGCCGCGCACCTGATCCGGCGTCCAGAGCTGGATCAGCGTCTCGCGGATATAGACGCTGAACATGTCGGTGGCGCCAAGGAAAACCAGGGCGAGGATCGACAGCCAGGTGATGGTCGACAGACCGAACAGCAGGGTGAAGGCGCCGAACGCCGCCGCTGAACCCAGCATGATCATTCCCGCATGGTTGCGGATCGGATGGCCGACCAGCCAGATCGCCACCACGATAGCGCCGACGCTGGGCGCCGAGCGCAGCAGGCCGAGACCCCAGGGACCAAGCTGAAGAATGTCGCGCGCGTAGACAGGCAGCAGCGCCGAGGCGCCGGACAAAAGTACGGCGAACAGGTCGAGCGAGATGGCGCCAAGCACGATCTTCTCGCTCCATATGTAGCTGAACCCGCCGAACAGGGTCTGCATCGTCGGCTTGTCGGTCTCCGTGCGCTGCGAGGGCTTGGGGATGGTGAAGATCAGCAACCCGGCCGCAAGCATCAGGACAGCGGCCGCGCCGTAGGCCACTTCCGCCGAGACGCCATAGAGCAGGCCGCCGGCGACCGGGCCGACGATGGTCGCCGTCTGCCAGGCAGACGAGTTCCAGGCGATGGCGTTGGCGAAATCCTGAGGCGGCACGAGATTGGCAAAGAGCGAGGCCGAGGCCGGGCCGAAGAAAGCGCGGGCGACCCCGAACATGGCGAGCACGGCGAAGATCGGCAATGGTCCGCTGATGCCATGCAGCGCCAGGGCGAGCAGTGCCAGCGCGCACATTGCCTCCACCACCACCGCCAGTGCCATGATCAGGCGGCGGCCGAAGCGGTCGGCGACGACGCCGGTGACCAGCACCAGCAACAGCGAGGGCAGGAACTGGACGATACCGACCAGGCCAAGATCGAGAGGATCGCGGGTCAGGTCATACATCTGCCAGCCGACCGCGACGGACACGATCATTGTGGCGAATGTGGTGAGGAAACGCGCCGCCCAATAGCTCAGGAATGCCCTGTGCCGGAAGGCGGCGTAGCGCTGGTCCGGCGATACTGATTCTGATGTCACGAAATGCAGGCCCCGTTGCGATGGCCGGCGGGGCACTTCCCGGATGGGTGCTGTTCCGGCCAGGGAAACTTTAGCAAAGTTCGCGGCGCGGTGTGTGCCAAAATCAGCGCCGGATCAGGAATTTTCGGCTCGCCTGGCCGGCCGCATGGCGAATTTACTGGCGCAGCGCGGCGGAGATAGCGTCAAGACCACCCTGCAATTCGGCTTCCGTCGGCCAGCCGAAGCCGACGCGGAAAAAACGCTTGGACATTTCGAACCAGTGACCAGGTCCGACATAGGTGCCATGGTTTTCCAGGAGGTTCGTGTAGAACCGGTCAAGGTCGAAGCCGGGATCGACGTTCAGGCGGGGGAAACCGACAACGCCGCCTTCGGGCCGCACCCAGTCGACCAGCGGCTCGCGGTCGATCCAGGCCTGGACGATGTCGCGTCGCCCGGCCATTTGGGGCAGCAGCGTCCCCAGGAAGCTGTCGCGGCGTTCGAGCATGCCGCGTGCGATGCCCTCGTCGATGACACTGCCGCAGATGCCGATCTGCTCCTTTGCGGCCAGGAACCGTTCCTGAAGCGTCTCGTCGCGGGTGACCAGCCAGCCGATGCGGATACCGGGAATGCCGAACGCCTTGGACAGTGACGACACGCTGATCGCCCGTGTGCTCAGCGACGCGGCCGATGGCAGCCGCCTTCCATAGGAAAGATCGCGATAGGTCTCGTCGACCAACAAATGGCATTGGCGGCTTTCAGCGAGCGCCACCAGCGCATCGAGGTCGGCCCGGTCCATCATCGTGCCGGTCGGATTGTGCGGGCAGGTGACGCTGATCAGCTTGGTGTCCGGCTGCATCGCCGCCGCGACACGGCTGACATCGACCGCGAAACCGTCTTCGAAAGCCAGATCGACATAGCTGATGGCGCAGCCGATCGCGCGGGGCGTCTCGATGTTGGTGGCATAGTTGGGCCTGATGACAACAAGGTGGTCGCGCTCTGACAACAGCGAAGTCGAGATGATGAACAGCGCACCCGCGGCACCCGCGGTGACCAGCACATCATCGGGCGAGATTGTCTCGTCCTGCGCGGCGATCAGCGCCCGCAACTCCTTGTCGCCACGGTGCTCGCCATAGAAAAGCGTGAGATCGGGCAGCGACAGGCCAATGTCGGAGAGCTTCTGGTCGGCGATGGAGCTTTCGGAGAGGTTGTAGCGGATGCGGTCGTAGCCGTATTCCTCAGGTGCCTCTTTCTCGATCACCATCCTGGTGTAGTTCATGATCGCGCCCCCCGGAGCTGTTCTGGATTGAAGTCAGTTCTGTATGGGGCGATGCAAGCAAAAGATAGAGCTGGCCCGATGCGATGCATCGGGCCAGCAAGAAAAGCAGATGTCTGTCGACCTAGTGTGTCGCTCAGGCCGGAACCTTGGCCTTGCGTGCCTTCGCCTTGGCGGGCGGTACTACCGGCTCGATCTTGCGGCCGAGGCCGATCGACTTCGCCAGTTCCGAGCGCGACGCGGCATAGTTGGGAGCGACCATGGGATAGTCGGAAGGCAAGCCCCACTTGGCGCGATAGGCGTCCGGCGTCAGTCCGAAATGAACGCCCAGATGGCGCTTCAGGGATTTGAACTTCTTGCCGTCTTCCAGGCAGACGATGTAGTCCGGCGTTACCGATCGCTTGGGATTGACGGCGGGTACCAGCGGCACCGGCGCCGGTTCCACCGGCTTTCCAAGCCCGGTTATCGAAGCGCTGACGCTGGCGATAAGTTCACCCAGGCCGGAGGCGGGCAAGCGGTTCTTCTCGACATAGGCGGACACGATATGGGCGGTCAGCTCGAGAAGGTCGATATCTTTGCGAGCGTTGTTGCTATCGTCGGCCAAACTATTTTCTCCGTCCAGGGGGCAGGCGGATTCCTAGTCGGCAAATCTGGGCAACGCAATGATTAGTGCTGCAACACACGCAATTTTGAACAACTATACTAATCCGTAATAATATCAGACGACCGGCGCGTTGTCGCGCCACAGTCGAAATCCGCCTTCGAAGGCGCGTGTGTTATCACCGCGCCTGCAATCAGGAGGTAGTACGTCGAGCTTATCGACATTACCGCCGCCGATGACCACATAGTCCGGCTGCAAGGCCGCGCGAAGCCTGTCCACTATGTCGAAAACATGTTTGCGCCATTTCTTCTTGCCGCGTTTTTCAAGCCCGCGTTCGCCAATGTAATCTTCGAAGCTGCCGCCCTTCCTGTAGGGAAGATGCGCGAGCTCCATCGGCTGGGCGACATTGACCAGGACCATCGCGGCGCCGAGGCCCGTCCCTAGTCCCAGGAACAGCATGCGCCCGCCCTCATAGCTGCCGATGGCCTGCATCATGGCGTCATTGACGACCTTCACCGGCTTGCCGAACTGCGCGGCGAAATCGTAGCCGGCCCAACCCTTGCCGAGATTGAAGGGGTCCTTCAACGGTTTGTTGTCGCGGACAGGGCCGGGATAGCCCATGGAGATGACGTCGTATGGCAGGCCTTCGGCGAGCTGCTTCACCGCATCGATCATCTGCCTGGGCGTGAGGCCGGGCCCGGAGTCGGCCCGGCGCTCCTCGCCGCCGGCGCTGGTGAGGATCTTGACGTGCGATCCGCCGATATCGATCGAGAGCACGATCCTCCCGTCGGTTGACGCGGTCTTTGCCGGACTTTTCATGGTTTCTCCCCTCCGAAAGACTATTTTGCCGGATCGATCCAGCCATTGGGTGGTCCGAACCCGGCCATGGCGACCGCCGGGCCCCACGTTTTCGGCTCGTAAAGATGCGGCGGGGTGGCGTCGCCAAGCACCGGCCCGACGATGCGCCAGGCAAGTTCGGCCGCGTCCTGGCGGGTGAACAGCTGGCCGTTGCCGTTCATGGCGTCGCCGATCAGCCGTTCATAGGGCGGCATGTCGCTCTTGCTGCTATCCAGCGCTGTCAGTTCGACCTGTTCACCAATCATGTCGTCGCCGGGCGCCTTGCGCTGCGCGCCGATGGCGATCATCACCTGCGGGTCGATGCGGAAGCGGACATAGTTCTGGTCGGCGGGCTTGATCGGATCGAAGACGTCCAGCGGCGGCCGCTTCAACCGCACCACCACTTCGGTGACGTGCACCGGCATGTTCTTGCCGGCGCGGATGAAGAACGGCACGTCCTGCCACCGCCATGTGTCGACGAAGAAACGCACCGCCGCGAAGGTCTCGACCGGCGAATTCGGCGCGACGCCGGGTTCCTGGAGGTAGCCCTTGAACTGGCCGCGCACGACATCGTCCTTGGTCAGCGTGCGGATCGCCCGGAGCACCTGCACCTTCTCGTCGATCAGGTCGTCGGCGGAGCGGCCGACCGGCGGCTCCATGGCGAGCAGCAGGAGGATGTTGAGCAGGTGGTTCTCGATGACGTCGCGGATACAGCCGACCTCGTCATAGAAGCGGCCGCGTCCCTCGACGCCGAAATCCTCGGCCATGGTGATCTGCACGCTTTCGACGAAGTTGCGGTTCCAGATCGGCTCGAGGAAGGAATTGGCGAAGCGGAAATAGAGCAGGTTCTGGATCGCCTCCTTGCCGAGATAATGGTCGATGCGGAAGATCGACTGTTCGTCGAACACCAGATGCAGGACGCGGTTCAGCCAGCGCGCCGATTGCAAATCGTGGCCGAAGGGCTTTTCCACCATCAGACGCGCGCCGTGCGCCGTGCCCGATTGCTCCAGCCCCTGGACGACCATCTCGAACATGTTCGGCGGCACCGCCATGTAGTGCAGCGGCCGCTGCGCGGTCCCGAGCGCGCTCTTCAGCTTCTCGAACGTGCCGGGATCCTTGTAGTCGCCACTGACGTAGCGAAGCAGGGAAGCGAGCTTGGCGAAGACCTTCTCGTCGATACCGCCAAGCGCATTGACGATGCCGTCGCGGGCGCGGGCCTGCAACTGCTTCACGTCCCACGGGTCGAAGGCAACGCCGATCACCGGCTCGGTGAGGGTTCCCTTGGCGACCATGGCGTACAGCGCGGGGAAGATCTTCTTGTGGGCGAGATCGCCGGTCGCTCCAAAGAGCACCAGCGTGTCGGAACGTTCCTGGCTCATGAGCGTGTCTCCCTGTCCGCCGTCACGAGCCGGCCTTGGGCTTTTCGAGATGGCCGCCGAAGGCGTAGCGCATGGCCGAGAGCAGCTTGTCGGCGAATTCGGATTCGCCCTGCGAGGAGAACCTGTCGAACAGGGCCGAGGACAGCACCGGAGCCGGCACGCCGGTGTCGATCGCCGCCTTCAGCGTCCAGCGTCCTTCGCCGGAATCCGAGACCCGGCCGCCGAAATTCGCCAGCGACGGATCGGATTTGAGCGCGCCGGCCGTCAGATCGAGCAGCCAGGAGCCGATGACGCTGCCATGCCGCCAGACTTCGGCCACCTGGGGAAGGTCGATATCGAACTGGTAGTATTCCGGGTTCTGCAGCGGACTGGTCTCGGCATCCGCTTCGCGCTTCACCTTGCCGGAATTGCCGGCCTTGAGGATGTTCATGCCCTCGGCATAGGCCGCCATGACACCGTATTCGATGCCGTTGTGGATCATCTTGACGAAGTGGCCGGCGCCGCTCGGACCGCAATGCAGGTAGCCGAAGGGGGCCGTGCCGGCGGCCTTGTCGGGAGCGGGCGCGCCAGCATCGGCGCCCGGCGCCAGCGTGGCGAAGATCGAATCGAGATGCTGGACCGCGCCGTCCGGTCCGCCGATCATCAGGCAATAACCGCGATCGAGGCCCCAGACGCCGCCGCTGGTGCCGACATCGACATAGTTCAGACCTTTCGACTGGAGCTTCGCGGCCCGGTCGACATCGTCATGATAGTAGGAATTGCCGCCGTCGATGATGATGTCGCCGGGCTCCATCAACCCGGCCGCCTGATCGACAACCTTGCCGGTGATCGCGGCCGGCAGCATCAGCCAGAGGCAGCGCGGCTTGGCGAGCTTGCCGATGAATTCCTCCATCGAAGCCGCGCCGGACGCACCATCCTTGACCAGCGCGGCGACGCTGGCGGTGTTGATGTCGTAGACGACGCATTCGTGGCCGGCACGCATCAGGCGCCGAACCATGTTGGCGCCCATCCTGCCAAGTCCCATCATTCCGATCTGCATGTTCTCGTCCTGGTTTCTTGAGGGAGGATCTAAGGATGTCCTAGGGATTCTGGTCTTCGATAACGACGGAGAAGTCGACATTCTCCCAACAGCCGGCATCGAGCCAGTGAAAAGTGAAGGCGAGGGTTGTTCCGGACGGCGTCGAGGCTACCGGCAGGTCCGCCAGATGGATGCCGAAGGCATTCCCGGCCGTGTTGCTGTCGGTCGAGGTCGCCCAGCCATCGATGCTCCAGTGGATCACGGCCCGGGCCGGCAGTTCGATGCGCAGCAGCTTGCCGGATGGGATCGTGCGCAGCTTGTTGTTGAACCGCCACGTCCGTAGCGGTGACACGGTCTTGTCCTCGATGTAGCGCTTCACGCCTTGCGGCGGCATGTCGAAGACGGCGCCGTCGCGCAGCGAGCGCAAGAGCTTGATATGCTCGGAATGCGCCCATACCAGCGGCATGGCGCTGCCCGTCGGTCCGCCCAATCGCAATTCACGCTCCGGCATGTCGGGGCCATCCCAGCTCTGTTCCGGCAGCAGGCCGCCGGGCTCAGCTGAAGCCTCCAGCGTCTTGAGCAGGCTTTCCGCCCTGGCCTTGTTGCCCGCAGCCAGTTCGTAGTGAGCGCGTTCGCCGGCCAGCAGCGGCCAAGGCCGGCCCTTGCCGGTTCCGTCGAAAGGGGCGCCGTCCTCATGTTCGCCATAGCCGTCATCGGTATAACGGTACCAGAGCGGCCCTTGCGGCAGGTCGCGGCGCAACCGCGCATCGATGACCTTGACGGTATCGATGATGCGCGGATCGTCGGCGGCCCTCAGGCCAAAGCGGACGAGCGCCAGCGCGTCCGGGCTGACGATGGCTTCGGCCGGCCGGTCGGCGTCGCCGGGCGGCCGGTTCTTGATCGGCACAAAGCCGTCCTTCGGCGAGGCGGCGTCGGCCGTGTCGGGCGGTGCGATGCGGACATAATAGCCGGAGACGCCGACTTCGGCACAGAGGGCAGTGCCGGTCACGTAGGTCCAGCGCTCGATTTGGTCGTTCCAGCTGTCGGCGGTTTCACGCAGATAGTTTGCCGGCTCTGATTTGCCGCACACGTCGAACATGTCGGCTGCGGCAAGGAGCGCGGCGATCTCGACAGCCAGTGCGAAAGGGCTGTAGCCGGCATCCTCTTCCCAGCGGTCTTCACCCGTTACGGGACCGTTCTTGACGATGTAGGACGCCGCGTTCTCGATCATCGGCATGAAGGTGAGCAATTTGGCTCGAGGCAGATGGCCGGCGCGGCGCAGCGCGTCGGCGAGCAGCAACGGGAAGGCGCATTCATCCATCTGGATGCCCGGCCAGTAGGCGGTTCCGTCCAGCCAGACATTTTGCGGCCAATGGCCGTCGGCCTCCTGGATGGTGCGAAGATAGGCGAGGATCTGCAGCGCTTCGTCGAGGTCGCCCGCGGCCATGAAGCCACCAGCGGTTTCGACCAGATCGCGCGGCCAGACCAGATGGTAGCCGCCGAGATCGTCGTCGCCCTTGTTGAAGCCCCAGGGAATCGACAGGCTGGCGACGGTCGCGCCGGGTTTTGCCGATGACCGGTGCGTCGCCAGGACCGCGGTGCTGACGCGGTAGGCATTGATTCCCGATGCCGCGTGCCGGTCGAGCGGCAGCAGGCTTTTCTGCCATTTGCGCCACTGTTCGACATAGGATTTCGCCACAGCTGGAAAGCCCCGCTTCAAGCTGGCCAGGGCATTGTCGGCGGCGTCCTCGGGCGTCGCGCCAAAACCCAAAGCCAGCACGGCCTTGGTCTTCCCTGCGGAAAAGCCGATCTCGCCGGTCAGCGCCACATTGCCGTCTTCGGCCCGTGGCGAAGCCGGATCGAGCCGGCCCGCATGCTGGAGTTGCTGCCAGCCGTCGGAGACACCGACATAGCCCGCCGAGCATTCCCCCCAGGGCAAGGAGGAAGCAAGCGCCAGGCACGTACCGCGCCCCGATGCGAACAGCATCGGCTGGCCCTTGTGCTCGGCGACCCAGGCCGTGTTGCCCATGCCGGCATTGACCAAATGGGGCGCCAGCAGCGCGTAGACGCGGTAGTCGCCGGCGTCGCCCTTGAGCGGCGTGAACTCGATCTCCTGCAGCAGCACGGGGCGCGCCGGGTCGGTGAGGATGCGCTTTTCGATCCGGTAGTTGCCATCGGCAGCGGTGTTGACCAGCCTGTAGGCGGGGACGCCGTCCTCGAAGGGTTCGATCTTGTGCTCGGCGTCGCGTTTTTCTTCGGAGAAATATCCGCCGGGGCCGGTCACAAGCAGCCCCATGTCGCGGGTGCAGGCGCTGTCGACGCGCGGATAGTAGATCTCGTTGAGGATGCCATGGCTGATCGTGAACCAGACACGGCCGGCCGGCGAAAACGCCGTTCCGACGCCGCTCTTGGCGCTTGACGTCCAACGCGCCGGAATTCCCGGGGCGCCCAGAGCAACGGTTGGCGTTTCTGCCATCTTGATTTCGGTCTCCTGCGCCATCCCTAGACCAGTACGCGAAGTCTTTTCAATCGTCGCACCGCAAGTTGATCGTCAAACTGTCGCCGATCGCAGTTGACAAGCGTGATCATCTGCATTTGTCTGACAATAGATAAAAAACAGGGACGCAACCGCATCAGCCACCAAAAAAGTCAGCCACCAACAAACTCATGGGAGGAGTATGACATGAAGAAACTATTCGTCTTGGGCGCCCTTGCCGCCATGCTCGCATCAGGCACCGCATTCGCGGATACCAGCGGCAAGAAGATCGCCTTCTCAAATAACTATGCAGGCAATTCCTGGCGGCAGGCCATGCTCGACAGCTATGCGATCGTCACCAAGAAGGCGGTTGCCGACAAGATCGTCGCGGCCGCCGACATCTTCACGACGGCCGACAAGGAAGTGCCGACCCAGGCAGCCCAGGTCCAGAACCTCATCCTGCAGGGCTATGACGCGATCGTCATCAATGCCGCTTCACCGGATGCGCTCAACGGCGCCATCAAGCAGGCCTGCGCCGCCGGCATCGTCGTGGTTTCCTTTGACGGTACCGTGACCGAACCCTGCGCCTATCGCGTCGTCGTCGACTTCAAGGACATGGGCAAGCAGGAAGTCGAGCAGATGGCCAAGTTCCAGCCCAAGGGCGGCAATCTGCTGGAAATCCGCGGCCTGGCCGGCACCTCGATCGACGATGCCATCCATGCCGGAATCCTGGAAGGCATCGCGGCTCATCCCGAGTTCAAGATCGTTGGTTCGGTCACCGGCGACTGGGACCAGACCACGGCCCAGAAGGCCGTTGCGACGATCCTGCCTTCGCTGCCGGATGTCGTTGGAATCGTCGATCAGGGTGGCGACGGCTATGGCGCGGCACAGGCTTTCGCCGCCGCCGGCAAGCCACGCCCGACGATCATCATGGGCAATCGCCAGGACGAATTGCAGTGGTGGAAGGAACAGAAGGACAAGGATGGCTACAAGACCTGGTCGGCTTCCATCGCACCGGGCGTATCGTCGCTTGCCTTCTGGGTGGCGCAACAGGTCCTCGACGGCCGCACCGACATTCCGCACGACCTGCTGGTGCCGTATCTCGCCTTCACCCAGGACGATTTCGAGGCCGAGCTGCCCAAGATCGTGAAGGGCGGCGTGGCCAGCCATGAATACACGCAAGCTGACGCGATGGCGGCCATTAAATCCAACATCAAGTGAGCCTGGGGCGACCGTTGCCGTCCGCATAGCCAACCGGATACCGTTGAGCATGACTGAAACACGGGCCGGGAGCAGTGCGGACATCATCAGACTGGGCAGCGCCGCCAAGCATTTCGGCGCTGTCCGCGCGCTTGACGGCGTCGACTTCAGCGTTCGTTCCGGCGAGTGTGTTGGTCTCGTCGGCCACAATGGTGCCGGCAAGTCGACGCTGATGCATATGGTGGCGGGCACGTTATTGCCCGACAGCGGCCAGATTGCGGTGCGCGGCGGCATGGAGCAAAACTACTCCGTGCCTCGCGCGCAGAAGCTCGGCATACGCTGCGTCTTCCAGGAATTGTCGCTGTGTCCCAACCTCAGCGTCGCGGAGAATACGCGCATCAACCATCCCTCGTTGCGCGGCTTTGGCTGGCGGCGCAAGGCGGCCGATCTGATCACCGCCAAGCTGGACGAGATCTTTCCCGGCCACACCATTTCCGCGGCCGACATAGCCGGAGACCTTTCGATCGGCCGGCGCCAGATGGTGGAGGTGGCACGGGCCTTCACCGTCACGCACGATCCGCTCGAACTGGTCATCCTCGACGAGCCGACGTCGTCGCTCGATGCGCATACGGCGGGGCAGTTGCTGGCTTTCGTCCGGCGCTTCGTCGCCAGCGGACGCAGCTGCATCCTGATCTCGCATCTGCTGGGCGAGGTGCTCGGCAATGCCGACCGCATCGTGGTGATGCGCGACGGCAAGATCGTGGCCGCCGCCGCGGCTGATGCCTTCGATCGCGACAAGCTCGTGACGGCAATGGGCGGAGCCGAGGCCCGCAAGCAGGCCGAGATTGCGGCCGGCCGGCCGGAGACCGTTGTGCTCAGGGTCAAGGCCCGGCCGGCCCGCCAGGAGGACGGCAAGGAGCTTGTGGCGTATGCGGGCCAGATCATCGGCCTCGCCGGGCTGGCGGGCCACGGCCAGACGGACCTGCTGCTGGCGATCTTCTCGGCCGCGTCACGCGCCCGGCCCGGCGTCGAGGTCACCGCACCCGTGGCGCTGGTGGCCGGAGACCGCCAGTCGGATGGCATCTTCCCGCAATGGTCGATCGCCGAGAACATCGGCATCCGCTCATTGGCACGCCTGCGCAACGGGCTGTTGATCTCGCCGCAACGCGAGGCTGAACTTGCCTGGTTCTGGCAAAAGAAGATCGGCATCCGCACGCCGGACATGAACAACAATATCTTCTCGCTTTCGGGCGGCAATCAGCAAAAGGCGTTGTTTGCCCGCGCCCTCGGCTCGGACGCACAGATCGTGCTGATGGACGATCCGATGCGCGGCGTCGATATCGGCACCAAGCTTGAGGTCTATGATCTGGTGCGTGAAGAGGCCAGCCACGGCCGCACCTTCCTCTGGTACACCACGGAAACCGAGGAGCTCGACAATTGCGACCACATCTATGTCTTCAAGAACGGCCGGATCGTTGCCAATCTGCGTCGCGACGAACTGACTGAAGAGAAGATCATTCAGTCTTCCTTCGGATGCGGCCTGAGATGACGACTGCCAGCCTCGACACCACGGCCAGGAATTCCGCCGAGCGTGGCGCGCTGGCTCGCGCCCGCCTGCTGCGCGGGCTGCTGCCGGCATTGTCGCTGGCGATTGTGCTCATCGCCATCGCCTGGCTTAATCCGCGCGCCATCAGCTATTTCGGCTTCAGCCTGATGCTGAACCTGGCGATCCCGATCGCGCTGGCGACGATCGCGCAGATGTTCGTCATCACCGGCAACGAACTCGACCTGTCGATAGGCACCTTTGTCGGTTTCGTCGGCTGCGTCACCGCGACATGGCTGAAGGATGCGCCGCTTGTCGGCGTCGCCATCCTGCTCGGGTCGATCGGCGTCTATGCGCTGCTCGGCGCGCTGATTCATTTGCGCAACCTGCCTTCGATCGTGGTGACGTTGGGCATGAGCTTCGTCTGGCAGGGGCTTGCCATTCTCGTCCTGCCGAAACCTGGCGGCAAGGCGCCGGACTGGCTGCTAGCGATCATGGCATTCAAACCGCCTCTCGTCCCGTTCCCAATCATCGCCGCGCTGCTGATCGGCCTCATCGTCCATTTCGGCCTCATGCGCACCTCCTATGGTGTCATCCTGCGCGGCTCCGGCGGCAATCCGGCCGCACTCGGGCGCGCCGGCTGGTCGCTGCTCAAGACCAAGATCGTGCTGTTCGCTCTGGCCGGCGTCTTCGGCGTGCTGTCCGGCATGGCACTGATAGGCATCACCACCTCGGCCGATGCCAATATCGGCAATGGCTATACGCTGCTGGCCATTGCCGGTGTCATCCTGGGCGGCGGTGAATTCGTTGGCGGCCGGGTGTCGCCGATCGGCGCGGTGATCGGCGCGCTGACGCTGGCATTGGCAGCCTCGCCGCTGCTCACCTTCATGCACATCCCGCCCGACTGGCAGGTGGCCGCCAACGGCGCCATCCTGATCATCGTGCTGGCGGCGCGGGTGCTGATCAGTCGCAGGGAGAGGTGAGCAATGGCGTTGGTGAGATCGCTGATTGCCAAACCCTGGATCTGGTCGTTCCTCGGCGCGCTGCTGGTGTGGCTGGCGACGATTGCCTTCACCGGCGGCTATGGCGCGGGCGGCATGATCACGGCAGCACTTTCGCTTGCTGTGTTCACCGTCATTGTCGGTATCGGGCAGATGTTCGTCATCACGCTCGGCCCAGGCAATGTCGACCTGTCGTTGCCGGCCAATATCGGCCTCGCCAGCGCCGTCGCCATGAAGGTGATGGACGGCAACGACTCGATGATCGTGGTAGGGCTACTGGCGGCGCTTGCCTGTGGCGCGGCCATAGGCGCCGTGAACTATCTGCTGATCTGGGCGCTGCGTATTCCGCCGATCATCGCCACGCTGTCTGCCAGCTTCATCATCCAGTCGATCGACATCAGCTATGGGCGCGGCCTGCAGATCAAGCCGCCGCCCGGCTTCGCCGATTTCGCCAACTGGCAGGTTCTGGGCATCCCGGTGCTGGCGATCCTCACCGTGCTGTTCACCATCGGTGCGGCGATCGCGCTGCAGCGCATGATCTATGGTCGCTCGGTGCTGGCGATCGGCCAGAACATCCGCGCCGCATGGCTCGCTGGCGTCAATGTCGGCCGCATCCGCTTCCTCACCTACACGCTGTCGGGAGCGCTCGGCGGTATCGACGGCGCGCTGCTCGCCGGCTATTTCCGTGGCGCCAATGTCGATATCGGCAATGAATATCTGCTGGCCTCGATCGCCGTTGTCGTCATCGGCGGCACGTCGGTCGCCGGCGGCAAGGCCAATGTCCCAGGCGTCTGGGGCGCGGCGCTATTCCTGGTGCTGCTGCTGACCATGCTCAACACGTTCGGCGTCAGTGCCGGCGTTCGGCTGTTGCTGACAGGGCTGATCATCGTCGGGGTGATCACGGCGGCGGGTGGGCAGAAGGCAGTCCGGTAACTTTCACCGTTCCGTTCCCACTTGGCGCAGATGCCGGGCAAGCATCAATCGCAATTCCTCCAGCACCCCGTCGCGCAATCTTTTTTCGCCGACCAGCGCCAGCGGGATGCGCATCAACTGCGGCACGATGACGGCCAGACGTTCGGCCTGGCCTGCCGGCAGCGGCGGTTCGGCGCGCGCGAACAGGGCGGCGATCTGGGTCCGCCGTCTCGCGCGCATTGCGCGCCGCCAGCCATCGTCACCGGGAAGGTCGAGGAGCGCCGAATAGGCAGGATGCGCAGCGAGGAAGGCGCCGAGCACATCGAACAGTGCATCGGCGATCGCCGCCGGCGCGAGGCCTTTGGCGCGTTCCTGCAAGGCGTCGAGTTGGGTGGACAGGCTTTCCGCATGCTCGGCCAGAATGGCCTCGGCCAACGCCTCCTTGGTCGGGAAGAACAGATAGAGCGTGCCGATCGCTGCCCCGGCGCGCGCGGCGATCTCGGTCATTGTCGTGGCGTCGAAACCCTTCTCGACGAACAACTGCGCTGCGCTCGCCATCAGGGCCGCGACCCGCTGGCGCCCTCTTTTCTGCTGCGGTGCACGCGGATTTGACACCGAGGCTCTTGCTTTTTCCGAGGTCATCCTCATATTTCCAAACCTGAGACTATCCTCATATATAGCGTTGGCGACGACCACGCCAACACCTTCGAGAGCTTCCACCATGAATGCCGCCGCATCCGATCGCCCACAGAGCCACAAATGGATGGTTCTGAGCAACACCACGCTTGGCATGCTGGCCGCCGCCATCAACGGCTCGATCCTGCTGATCAGCTTGCCAGCGGTGTTTCGAGGCATCGGCCTCAAGGCGCTCGACCCCGGCAACATCAACTACCTGCTCTGGGCGATCATCGGCTACATGATCGCCACGGCGGTGCTCGTCGTCGCCTTCGGGCGGCTCGGCGACCAGTTCGGCCGGGCCAGGATGTACAATCTCGGCTTCGCCATATTCACCGCGGCCTCGATCGCGCTCAGTCTGCTGCCCGGGCAGGGCGACTTCGCCGCGATGTACCTGATATCGGTGCGCATCATCCAGGGCATTGGCGGCGCGCTGATCATGGCCAACTCCACTGCGCTGTTGACCGACGCCTTTCCGGAAAACGAACGCGGCTTCGCGCTGGGCATCAATGTGGTGGCGGCCATCGGCGGTCAGTTCATCGGCCTGCTCATCGGCGGCCTGCTCGCCGATACCGACTGGCGGCTGGTGTTCTGGATCAACGTGCCGTTCGGCTTGGTCGGCACGGTCTGGGCGTATCTGAAGCTGCATGACGCGCCGAACCGCTCCACGCATACGATCGACTGGCTGGGCAATATCAGCTTCGGGCTTGGCCTCGTGCTGATCCTCACCGCCATCACCTACGGCCTGCAGCCCTATGGCGACCAGGTCATGGCGTGGACCAGCCCCAAGGTGCTGACCCTGTTCGCCATCGGCTTCATCTCGCTGATCGCCTTCATCTTCATCGAGCAGCGCGTCGCCAAGCCGATGCTGGATCTCAAACTGTTCCGCATCCCCGGCTTCGCCTATGGCAACATCGCCAACCTCGCTTCGGGCATTGCGCGCGGCGGGCTGCAATTCATGCTCATCGTCTGGCTGCAGGGCATCTGGCTGCCGCTGCATGGCTATTCGTTCGAAGAGACGCCGCTGTGGTCGGCGATCTTCATGCTGCCGCTGACCATCGGCTTCCTGATCGCCGGGCCGGTGTCCGGCTACTTCTCGGATCGGGTCGGCGGCGTGCCCTTCGCGGTCGGTGGCATGGTCGTGGGGGCGGCCAGCTTCGTGGCGCTGATGGCGCTGCCGGCCGACTTTTCCTACACTGCCTTCGCAGCACTGCTGTTCCTCAATGGCCTTGGCTCCGGCCTGTTCGTGGCGCCGAATTCGACGCAGATCATGAACTCGGTGCCGGCGCGCGAACGTGGCCAGGCCTCGGGCATGCGCGCCACCACCACCAATGCCGGGCAGGTGCTGTCGATCGGCCTGTTCTTCAGCCTGATGATCGTCGGCCTCGCCGCGAGCCTGCCGCAAAGCATGGAGACCGGCCTGCTGGCGCAGCACGTGCCGCAAGCCATTGCCCATCAGATCGCCAACATGCCGCCGGTCGCCAGCCTGTTCGCCGCCTTCCTCGGCTACAATCCGATGGGGGAACTGATCCCGGCAGACGTCCTGCATGCGCTGCCGCAGCAGAGCATCGATACGCTGACCGGCCACGCCTTCTTCCCCGAACTGATGTCGGGACCGTTCAAGCATGGCCTCGTTTTCGCCTTCACCTTCTCGGCACTTCTTTATCTCGTCGCGGCTTTTGCCTCCTGGCGTGGCGGGCGCACTGTGGATGCCGCGATACCAGAACTGGTTGCGGCGGTGGCTGCCGTCCGGCGCTAATCATTGTGCCGAGCCAGTTCCCATCGGCGTCATGGCGCTGTAAATCCCGTTCGCGCGGCGGCTAGCCGCTCACCATTGCTGGGAGGTTTTGCTTGTCCGATTTCGTGAAGGTCAGCCGGGACGGCGATGTCGCCATCGTCACCATCGACAATCCGCCGGTCAACGCGCTGAGTTTTCATGTCCGCGAGCCGCTGCTGCAGGCGCTGGTCTCCCTGCGGGATGATCCATCGGTCGCGGCCATCGTCATCGCCTGTGCCGGCCGGACCTTTGTCGCCGGCGCCGACATCACGGAATTCGGCAAGCCTGTGCAACAGCCCGATCTGCGCGCGCTGATCGCAACGCTCGAGACCATCGCCAAGCCGACGGTCGCGGCCATCCATGGAACCGCGCTCGGTGGCGGCCTGGAGCTAGCGCTCGGATGCCATTTCCGCGTCGCTGATGCCGGCGCCAAGCTCGGCTTGCCCGAGGTGAAACTCGGCCTGTTGCCGGGCGGCGGCGGCACGGTGCGGCTGCCGCGTCTTGTCGGGGCGGTGAAGGCGCTCAGGATGATCGTCTCCGGTTCGCCGATCGGTGCCACCGAAGCGCATGCCGCCGGCCTGGTCGATGCCGTCTTTGAAGGCGACCTGACCGCGCATGCAGTAAACTTCGCCAGGGAAATAGCCCGCAAGGGTGGTCCCTACACGCCCGTGCGCGATCGCGATGATGGGCTCGAGGAAACCGACCTGGCGGCCTTCGACGCCGAGGCTGGGGCCCTCGCCAAGAAGGCGCGTGGCCTCGAGGCGCCGATCGCCTGTGCGCAAGCGGTGCGCAATGCCGTCACGATGCCTTTCGACGAAGCACTGGCGGCGGAGCGCGCGCTGTTCGTAAGACTCGTCGCCAGTGACCAGTCACGGGCGCAGCGCCATCTGTTCTTCGCCGAACGTGAGGCGGCCAAGACCTCGGCCAAGGACATCGTCAAGCGCAGGATCACCCGCGTCGGGATCATCGGCGCCGGCACGATGGGCGGTGGCATCGCCATGGCTTTCGCCAATGGCGGCTACCCCATCACCTTGCTGGAAACCAGCCAGGAGGCGCTGCAGCGCGGGCTCGGCACGATCGAGAAGAACTACGCCGTTTCCGTCACGCGCGGCTCCTTGACCGAAGACGCCAAGCGGCAGCGGCTCGCCCAGTTCAAAGGCTCCACCGACTATGCCGACCTCGCCGACTGCGACCTGATCGTCGAGGCTGTGTTCGAGGACATGGCGGTCAAGAAGGAGGTGTTCGGCAAGCTCGATGCCGTGGCCAAACCCGGTGCCATCCTTGCCACCAACACCTCCTATCTCGACATCAACGAAATCGCCGCCTCGATCTCGCGGCCGCAGGACGTGCTCGGCCTGCATTTCTTCTCGCCGGCCAATGTCATGAAGCTGCTGGAGATCGTGCGCGCCGACAAGACCGCGCCCGATGCGCTGGCCACCGTCGTCGATATGGCGCGGCGGATCGGCAAGGTGGCTGTCGTCGTCGGCGTCTGCCATGGCTTCGTCGGCAACCGCATGCTGGCCGCGCGTGGCTCGGAATCCGAAGCGCTGTTGCTGGAGGGCGCGACGCCCAGCCAGATCGATCAGGCGTTCACCGATTTCGGCTGGCCGATGGGTCCGTTCCAGATGGGCGATCTCGCCGGCCTCGACATTGGCTGGCGCAATCGCAAGGCGCGCGGCCTGACGGCTGTCATCGCCGACACGCTGTGCGAACAGGGCCGTTTTGGCCAGAAGACCGGCCGTGGCTTCTATCTCTACGAAGCCGACGCGCGCACGCCGATTGCCGATCCCGAGGTCGAGGCGCTGATCCGCACCAAAGCGGCCGAGAAGGGCATCGCGCCGCGTGCGATCAGCGCCGAGGAGATCATCGAGCGCACGCTCTATCCGATGATCAACGAGGGCGCGAAAATCCTGGAGGAAGGGATAGTGGCCCGCTCGTCCGACATCGATGTCGTCTGGGTCAACGGCTACGGCTTTCCCGTGGGCAAGGGCGGACCGATGTTCTGGGCCGGCCTGGAAGGTGCGGCCAAGATCATCGAGCGGCTCGAGTACTGGCATGACCGAACGGCCAAGGATGTCTTCAAGCCGGCTCCGCTGCTCAAGGCAATGGCCGAGACCGGTTCGTGGGAAGCCGGCGCCTCCATCTGAAAGGCCGGCCGGCACATTGTTCGCCGGCTACCTTATCCGCGCGTCGATGATCTCGACGAAGCGGGCGAAGAGGCCGGCCTGCGACTTGATCTTGAGCTTGCGGTAGATGTTGCGCCGGTGGACCTTCACGGTTCCCGGCACGATGCGCATGGCCCTGGCGATCGATTCCGTGGAATGGCCCTGCAGCACTAGGTCGACGACATGTTTTTCGCGCGGTGTCAGCGACAGGCTCTGCCAGATATGCGCGCGGTCGAACTCGTTGACCGGGGCAATCGCTTCGTCCTGCTTGGTTCCGGTAGGCTCATCTGTCGGAAGGCCCGGCCAGCGCAGCCTAGCCAGGCTGATCACCGCAGGCGCCATGTCGCGCAACAGCCTGGCATCGGCGGTTCCGAAGGTGCCTGACGCGCGCAACCGCATCAGGGAGATAACCAGCGCGTCTTTGTCCGGCAGCGGCACGAAGAAGCCGACCTCCTCGGCCAGCCTTGTCTGGCTGTAGTAGGAGCGAAAATATTCGCTGGCATAGAAGCGGTCCGGCGCCAGTTCGCGCATGCGCCAGAAACCTTCCTTTCGTTCGACCGCCGCATGGTGGAACGGGTCCAGAAGATACGGCCCTTCCTGGTAGAGCGCCACGAAGACGTGGCTTTCGGCTGGCGAGAAGGTCTCGAACAGCAGCGGCGGGCGTGCCGCACCGCGATAGCCGAAGATCACGCAATGGTCGAAGCTGACATGCTGCCTCAGCCAATCGACCATCGCCTTGCCGAAGAGATCGCCGCTCGTCTCCCGGGTCGCGGCGACAAGCGTGGCGAGCTGGTTGTATTCGTCGCTGCGGGACACGCTCAGCCATACCCCTTCAAACGATAATATAGATCAGATATACCACCCGCGAGGTATATACTAGCAGGTATTGGCTCTGGTAGCGTCTTGAAATTGCCCTGTCGCTGGAGCCCGCAGCCTTTGACCGCAGTGCCCGACATCGAGTTTCGCGGCGTCACCAAGCGCTATGGCGCGGTGACCGCGGTCAGCGGCATCGACCTTGCCGTGCCGCCCTCTGCCTTTGTCGCGCTGCTCGGGCCGTCCGGCTGCGGCAAGACCACATGCCTGCGCATGATCGGCGGCTTCGAGCAGCCGAGCGAAGGCCAGGTGTTGATCCGTGGACAGGACATGGCGGGCACGCCGCCGTACCGGCGGCCGGTCAACATGGTGTTCCAGCAATATGCGCTGTTTCCGCATCTGGATGTCGAGGACAACGTTGCCTATGGCCTGCGCCAGGCAAGGCCGAGGCTGTCGTCACGCGAGATCGGCACGCGGGCGGGCGAGGCGCTGGAAATGGTGCGGCTCGCCGGCTATGGCCGCCGCAAGATCCATGAACTGTCGGGCGGACAGCAGCAGCGTGTCGCGCTGGCGCGCGCCTTGGTCAACAAGCCGGCCGTGTTGCTGCTCGACGAGCCGCTTGCCGCGCTCGACAAGAAGCTGCGCACAGACATGCAGATCGAACTGCAGAATCTGCAGCGCGAGATCGGCATCACCTTTGTCCTCGTTACCCACGACCAGGAGGAAGCGCTGTCGATGAGCGATTTCGTCTGCGTCATGAATGGCGGGCGCATCGTCCAGCTCGGGCAACCCAGCGAGATCTATGACGAGCCGGCCGACCTGTTCGTCGCCGACTTCGTCGGCAAGACCAATTTGTTGAGCGGCACCGTCGCCGGGCATTCCGGCGACCTCGTTGAAGTGGCGCTGGCCGACGGCACCGTCATCGCGGCGCGCAAGCGGACAACCCTGCGCCAAGGCGAGGCCGTGTCGGTCAGCCTGCGTCCCGAAACACTCAGTCTCGGCGCGCCGACAGGCGGCCCGTTCAAGGGCGTCGTCCGCAACCGGATATTCCTGGGCTCGACGGCGGAATACGCCATCGAGGTCCAGGGTCTGGGGACGCTGCTCGCCAAGGCCGACCATGTGATCGGCCACGGAAATCTCTTCAAGCCGGGTGAACCCGTCGCCATCGGCTTTGCCAACGGGACGCCGCTGGCGTTTCCGGAGACCAAGAACAACGGGACCAACCAGAGGGTAAACAAACATGTCGAAATCATATCGTGATGGACTGCCGATAAGCCCCGAGAAGTTCGTCGACCAGCTGATGCGCCTCAAGCGCGGCTCGATCGGCCGCCGCGATTTTCTTGGCCTGACCGGCCTTGGAATTGCGACCGCAGTGATGGCGCGCGAGATCGGCATCATGCCGACGCCGGCCTTTGCCGCCGAAAGCCTCGGCGATCGCATGTCGATCGCCACCTGGCCGAACTACCATGACCCGCAGACCTTCGAGAACTTCAAGAAGGACACCGGCGTCGCCGTCGAGGTCAACGTGTTCGGCTCCAACGAGGAGATGCTGGCCAAGCTGCAGGCCGGTGCGTCGGGCTGGAGCCTGTTCGTGCCGACCAACTACACGATCTCGACCTACAAGAAGCTTGGGATCATCGAGCCGCTGGACATGGCGAAGCTGCCCAATTTCGACGGCACGCAGGAAGATCCGCGCTTCACCGCCGAAGGCACGATCGACAAGGTGACCTACGCTGTGCCGAAGAACTGGGGCACCACAGGGTTTGCCGTTAACACCAAGAAACTCGCCAAGCCGATGACGAGCTGGAAGGAGTTCTGGGACACGGCGATGGCCGAGGGCGATGGCCGCACCATGGTGCATGACTACCAGCTGACAACCATCGGCAATGCGCTGAAATATTACGGCTACTCGTTCAACTCGCTGAAGCAGGATGAACTGGCCAAGGCCGAGGCACTGCTGCTGAAGGTCAAGCCGCATCTGTTCGCGGTCTCGTCCGACTATCAGCCGGGAATGCGCGCGGGCGACGCCTGGATGACCATGTGCTGGACCAATGACGGCGCGCAGCTGCATCGCGACATCCCCGAGATCGCCTATGTGCTGGGCAAGGAAGGCGGCGAGATCTGGACCGATTTCTACGCCATTCCGAAGGACGCGCCGAACAAGCCGGCCGGCTATGCCTTGCTCAACTACCTGATGAACCCGCAGGTCGCGGTGAAGGAGCACCTGGCCAATGGCGCGCCCTCGACCGACGCGCGCGTCAACAAACTGCTGCCGAAGGAAGTGCTGGACAACCCGATCCTCTATCCGGCCGCCGACCTTTTGACGCCACTGGAATTCGGCGCGGCGGCAACGCTGACCGATCCTGGCCGTGCCGAACTGATGGCACGCTTCAAGTCGGCCTGAGGGTCAGCCTGACGCGGACAATTGACCGGCGGGCACGTGTCCGCCGGTATCGGGGCGGTTTCAATGCACGGCAACAAATTTCGTCATAATTTCCTGACCGCGCTGCTGCTTGCGCCGGCGACAGCGTGGCTGGTGGTGTTCCTGGTGCTGCCGTTCATCGCCATCGCCGTGTTCAGCGTCGGCGAACGGGCGCCGGAGGGCGGCTACCAGGCTGCCTTCACCTTCGCGCAATACGCCAACCTTCCGGCACGGGCGACAGCCTTCTGGAACACGATGCTGTTGGCGCCGGTCGGCGCGCTCGCCTGTCTGCTCGTCGCCTATCCGGTCGCCTATTACCTTGCGCTGCGCGCGCCTGCACGGTGGCGGCTGATCTTGCTTGCGCTCGTCGTGATTCCGTTCTGGACCAGCCTTTTGATGCGAACCTACGCCTGGATGTATGTGCTGGGCGGGCGCGGCATTCCGGCGCTGCTCGCCTATATCGGCTTCGAGGATGTCAGGCTGATCAACACGCCGGGCGCGGTCCTGCTCGGCATCGTCTATGGCTACCTGCCGCTGATGATCCTGCCGATCTATGTCAGCCTCGAGCGGCTCGACCGTCGGCTGCTGGAAGCCTCCGCCGATCTCGGCGCGACGCCGCTCTCCACATTCCTGGGCGTGACCTTAAAACTGTCGTTGCCGGGCGTGATGACCGGCTTCTCGCTGGTGATGATCCTGCTGCTTGGCGAATACCTGATCCCGACGCTGCTTGGCGGCGGCAAGGTGTTCTTCATCGGCAATGCGCTGGTTGACCTGTTCCTGCAGTCGCGCAACTGGCCGTTCGGATCGGCCATCGCCATCACGCTGGTTCTGGTCTCCGTGGTGGTGCTGATTGCCGCCAACCGTATCTCGACCCGGGTTTCGGGCGCCCGCCGGGTGGATCTGATCTGATGCGCGCCTTCGTCATTGCCGTCTTCGCCTTCCTCTATCTGCCGATCGCGCTTGTCGTGCTGTTCTCCTTCAACGCGGGGCACCATGCCAGCGAGTTCACCGGTTTTTCGGTGCAATGGTACGGCAAGGCGCTGTCGAACCCGTTCCTGGTCGAGGCGCTGAAGAACAGCCTGTTCATCGCCACCACCAGCGCCTTGCTGGCCGCGCTGTTCGGTACCGCCGCCGCACTCGGCCTGGCACGCGTCGGGGTGCGAACCCGCGCGGTGTTCGACGCACTGCTTGGGGCGGCGATCGTCGTTCCCGGCGTCGTCATCGGCATCTCGACGCTGGTCGCGCTCGTCCAGCTGTTCGCGGTCGTCAATCCGTTCCTCGCCTCGATCTGGCCGGGCGATCAGCCGCCCAGGCTGTCGCTTGGCTATGGCTCGATCATCGCGGCGCACGGCCTGTTCTCGATGGCGCTGGTCACGATGATCGTCGGCACGCGGCTCGGCAGCCTCGACCGCAATCTGGTCGAGGCTTCCAGCGATCTCTATGCCACGCCGCTGACGACGTTCCGCTCGATTGTCCTGCCGCAGATCATGCCGGCGGTGGTCGCCGGCTTCCTGCTCGCCTTCACTTTCTCCTTCGACGATTTCATCATCGCCTTCTTCGTCGCGGGCGCGCAGACGACGCTGCCGATCTATGTCTTCGCGTCGATCCGGCGTGGCGTGACGCCGGAAATCAACGCCATCGCGACCATCGTGCTGGTTGCCTCCGTCCTGCTCGTGGTGCTTGCCCAATGGCAGCTGCGCCAGCGCAAGCCATCAAACTGAAAGTCGCATCATGATCCTCAAAGACCGCATCGCCGTGGTGACAGGCGCCGGTTCCGGCATCGGACGTGCCGGCGCCATCATCATGGGCAAGGAAGGCGCGACGATCGTCATTGCCGACAGGGATGCCGCCGCCGGCGAAGCGACGGCTGGCGCCATCCGAACGGCCGGTGGCCAAGCCGAGGCCATCGCCACGGATGTCAACGAGGACGCGGCCGTCGAGCAGCTCATTGCCGGTACGATCCAGAAGCACGGGCGGATCGACATCCTGCACAACCATGCCGGCATCCAGGTCGGCGGCACGCTGACCGAGGTCGATGTCGACGGCATGGATGCGTCGTGGCGGGTCAATGTCCGCGCCCAGTTCCTGGCGGCCAGGATCGTCATGCCGTCGATGATCGCGCAGGGCGGCGGTGTCATCCTCAACACGGCTTCGAATTCGGGCGTGTTCTATGACCGCGAGATGATCGCCTACGCCACGTCCAAACATGCGGTGGTGGCGATGACCCGGCAGATGTCGCTCGACTATGCCAGGCACAATGTCCGCGTCAACGCGCTCTGCCCGGGCTGGGTCGATACGCCGTTCAATGAGCCGTTCATCGCCCAGATGGGCGGACGCGAGGCGATCGAGCGCTATGTCCGCACCAAGATTCCGATGGGGCGCTGGGCCAGCGCCGAGGAGATCGCCGAAGCAATCCTGTTCCTGGTCTCGGACCGCTCATCCTTCATGACCGGCCAGGCGCTGGTGATCGACGGCGGCGAAAGCATCGGCTGACGCCCGCGAACCGCGCATAGCCGCAAGAACGGCTCTTGGCGGGATCGGCGCCCTGCCTTTCATTTCACGCCGATGCCGGCGGTCAGTCCGCCGTCTATCTTGTAGTCGGCACCGGTGCAGAAGCCCGCCTTGGACGAGCACAGGAATGCAATGAGCTCGGCCACTTCCTCGGGCTCGCCGATGCGGCCGATCGGATGCGCTTCGCCAAAGCGCCTGTAGGCCGCTTCGACGTCGGCATCCGTGCCATGGTCACCGCGCGCCGCCCGCTCGAGGATGGGTGTGCGGATCGATCCCGGACTGACCGAATTCACGCGGATACCCTGGCGTGAGTAGTCGAGCGCCAGCGAGCGTGTCAGCGTGTGGATCGCGCCCTTGGTCGTGGCGTAGGCGGCGACGTTCTCCTGGCAGGCGTGGCCTTGCACGGAAGCCACGTTGATGATGGCGCCGCCGCCCCGCTTGATCATTTCGGGAATGCCGAAACGGGCCGTGAGGTAGATCGAGCCGACATTGACGGACATCGTCCGGTTCCAGGTCTCGAAATTCGTCGTCGTCGCCGTGCCATAGGGGTGCACGGCGGCCGAATTGACGATGATGTCCAACCCGCCGAAGCGCGCGACGCCGGCGGCGATCGCCTTGGCCACCTCATCCGGAACGGAGACGTCCGTCGTCATCACCAGGGCTGCGGCGCCCGAGTGATCGAGCTCGGCCTGCATGGCCGCGTTGGCGCTTTTGTCGATGCCGCAGGCAAGGATCGCCGCCCCGCCCGCCGCCAGACGCCGGGCGCTTGCCAGGCCGATGCCGGTCGTTCCCGTCACCAGGGCAACCTTGCCGTCGAAATCCTTCATTGCGAAGCTCCGATTTGACTCGCCATTGTTGTCCGACAATATGGCTCCTCGCAACCACTCAAGAGACAATCATGGAACAATGCTGGCGCTGGTACGGTCCGGACGATCCGGTCACGCTCGATCATGTCAAACAGGCCGGAGCCACAGGTGTCGTTTCGGCACTGCACAACATCTATGACGGCAGCGCCTGGCCGCTCGCCGACATACTCGAGCGCAAGCGCGTCATCGAGGCCGCCGGGCTGAACTGGTCGGTGGTGGAGAGCATCCCCGTCCACAACTCGATCAAGACCGGCTCGGCGGAAAGGGAGCGCTATGTCGGCTGGTACAAGGACACGATCCGGGCGCTGGCAAAGGCCGGCATCGCCACCATCTGCTACAATTTCATGCCGGTGGTGGACTGGACCCGGACCGATCTCGCCTACCGGCTGCCGACCACCGGCTATGCCCTGCGCTTCGATGCGATCGACTTTGCCGCCTATGATCTGTTCGTGCTGAAGCGGAGGAATGCCGAGGCCGACTACAGCCCGGCGCGTCTCAAGGAGGCGGAAGCGCGGCTGAAGACGTTAAGCGACGAGCGCATCGACAAGATAGAGCGCAACCTCATTGCCGGGCTTCCGGCCACCGAACGCAAGTACGATCGGGATGGCATGCGCGCGGCCCTGGCTGACTACGAGGCGATCGGTCCGGCCGAGCTGCGCGCCAACCTTGCCTGGTTCCTGAAGCAAATCATTCCCGTTGCCGAGGACGTCGGCGCGCGCATGTGCATCCATCCAGACGATCCGCCCTTCTCGCTCTACGGATTGCCGCGGGTCGTCTCGACCGCCGATGACGCGCGCTTCATCCTGGAAACGGTCGACAGTCCGGCCAACGGCCTGACCTTCTGCACGGGCTCCTACGGTGTGCGCGCCGACAATGACCTTGTCGCGATGATCAGGAAATTCGCCCCAAGAATCCATTTCGCGCATCTGCGCAACGTGACGCGCGAGGAGGATGGCTCCTTCTTCGAGGCGGAGCATCTGGAGGGGTCCACCGACATGGCTGAAGTCATCCTGGCGCTGATGAAGGAGGAGACGCGCCGTCGTGCGGAGGGCAGGGCCGACTGGCGCATACCCATGCGTCCGGACCATGGCCACCTGCTCGCCGACGATATCGGCAAGACCAGGATCAACCCCGGCTATTCGCTGATCGGCCGGCTGAAAGGTCTGGCCGAACTGCGCGGCATCATGCGGGCGGTGGAGCGGTTCGGGCTCGCCTGAGGCTCGGTTCAACTCCTGGCTGCCGTCTCCGCCTTCAACCAATCGGCGAAGACGATCATCGCTTGCGAGTTCTGGCGCCTGCGCCGCGCCGACAGCCAGTAGCGGCCGACATCGACCGTGCAATCGAAGGGCTGGACCAGCTGGCCGGAACCGAGTTCGCGGCTGAACATCGAGACCGGCAGCAGCGCCACGCCGGCGCCCTGGACGGCGGCATTGGCCATGGTGACCGACGAATCGAAGACAATGCCCTTGATCGGCGGGCAATGGCGCCCCGCCGCCTCGAACCAGCGCAGCCATTCGTCTTCCCTGTACGAGCACAGCAGCGTTTCACCCGCGAGATCCGAGGGGTCGCGCAGACGCGCGGCGATGTCGGGCGCACAGGCCGGCGAGAAGGAGCCAGGCAGCAGCGGGGTGTTCTCGGTCCCCGGCCAGGAGCCGTCGCCAAAGCGGAGGGCAAAGTCGAGGCCGTCGGCCGCGAGATTGACCCGGTTGTTGTTGGTCGAGATGCGCAGCTCGATGTCCGGATAGGCCTTGTGGAACAGCGGCAACCGGGGGATCAGCCAGCCGGAAGCGAAGGTGCCGACGACGCCGATGGTGACGATGTCGTTGAAGCGGCCGCCCTCGAAGCGGTCGAGCGTGACGCTGATCCTGTTGAAGGCGTCACTCAGCACCGGCAGCAGGGCCTCGCCCTCCTCGCTCAAGGCGAGACCATGCGGCAATCGGCGAAAAAGCCGGACGCCGAGGACCTCTTCCAGCCCTTTGACCTGATGGCTGACGGCGGCTTGCGTAACGCGCAGTTCAAGGCCGGCGCCGGTGAAGCTGAGATGGCGTGCAGAGGCTTCGAAAGCCCGCAGACCGTTCAGCGGAAGATGCGACCGTTTCATGGAAATCGAGCCCTAGTTTTTCTTATGACGGAGGCGATGTTTACTCGTTTGTGATCGCGCTGGATCTGGTCCAGTTCTGCGGCGCGGGCAAAAGAGAGTGTGGACATGACAAACAGACGCAATTTCATCGGCGGTCTCGCTGTGGTCTTGGCGGCGCCGGTCAGCCTTGGCGCGATTGCGAGGGCAGCGACGAGCCCGACAAAATTTGATGGGCTGACGCCGAAAATAAGGCGGATCGAGACGGAAAGCGGTGGACGGCTCGGCGTCACATGCCGGATTTCGGGAACAGGCGAGCAGTTCGGTTACCGCGAGAAGGAGCTGTTTCCCATGTGCAGCACCTTCAAGATGCTGGCGGCCTCGCTTGTCTTGCACCGTGTCGATGGCGGCATCGAGCAGCTGGACCGCCGCGTCAAGGTCCCGCGCACTGCCGTGGTCGCGAATTCGCCGGTGACGAAGAACCATGCCGGCGGCGAGATGACGGTGGCGGAGATCTGCGAAGCCGCGGTCACGGTCAGTGACAATGGTGCCGGCAATCTGATGCTGGAGTCCTTTGGCGGACCGGCTGCGCTGACGGCCTATCTGCGTTCCCTAGGCGACAAGGTGACCAGATTGGACCGGATCGAGCCGGATCTGAACGAATCGCTGCCGGGCGACGAGCGCGACACGACCTCTCCCGCCGCCATGGCCGAGACGGTCGAGCGACTTACCCTCGCCGACAGCCTCTCGCAGAAAAGCCGGGCGCAGCTTGTCGAATGGCTGGTGGCCAACAAGACCGGCGGCGAGCGCATAAGGGCTGGGTTGCCTCAGGGATGGAAGTGCGGAGACAAGACCGGCACGGGCGACCGTGGCAGCACCAATGATGCAGCCGTCATCTGGCCGGCGTCCGGCAATCCGATTGTGATGTCGGTCTACCTGACAGGCACGAAAGAGGTGCTGGCAAAGCGCAACGCAGCGATCGCTTCCGTCTCACGCGCGTTGGTCGAAGCGATCAAGGCCTAAGGCTTTGGCGAGCGGCGCGACCGCGCCGCTCCTCGGAGCGAATTAAACGTGCTTGCGGCCGCCGGTTTCGCGAAACCAGCTGTCGGGGTAGGGATACCACCATTCCTGGATCGCCGGTCTGTGGTCGATGATGACCATTTTCGAGCGTCGGAACGCGTCGAGCCCCTGGCGGCCGAGTTCGCGGCCGAGGCCTGATGCCTTCCAGCCGCCGAAGGGCAGGGCGTCATTGTCGATCAGTGGGTTGTTGACCCAGACCATGCCGGCCTCGAGGCGTTCGGCCGCCTCATGCGCTTCGGCGAGATCCGTGGTGAAGACGGAGGCGCCGAGCCCGAACGGGCTGTCATTGGCAAGTCGGATCGCCTCGTCGAAATCCCTGACACGGCAGATGGCGGCGACCGGCCCGAAGCACTCTTCGCGCACGATCGCCATGTCAGGGGTCACGCCAGTCAGGATGGTCGGTTCGTAGAACCAGCCGGTGGCGTGTGCCGGCGGGATGCGCCCACCGGTGACCGTAACGGCGCCATCGCGCACCGCGTCGTCGACCAGCCGCATCACCTTGGCTCGCGCCGCCTCGCTGACCAGCGGGCCGATCTCGGTCTTGTCCATGCCGTTGCCGATGCGCAGCGCGCGTGTCCTCGCCGCGAACAGTTCGACGAAGGGATCATGCACCGAATCAACCACGAAGAAGCGCTCGGCCGAGGTGCAAACCTGGCCGGTGAGGTGGAAGGCGGCGGTGACGCTGCCAGCGGCAGCGACGTCGAGCGGGGCGTGTTGGCTGATGATCAGCGGATCGCTGCCGCCAGCCTCGATGACGCAAGGCTTCATCCGTTCGGCGCAGGCCACCGCCACCGCCTTGCCGGCGGCGACAGAGCCGGTGAAGGCAACCGCATGGGTGCGATCGGAGGTGATCAGTGCCTGTGCCGTCGCCGCGCCGCCGGGGAGGCAGGAGACCAGCCCTTCCGGCAGCGAGCGGAACACGCTCATGTAGTCGAGCGTCGACAGCGTCGTCGCCTCCGCCGGCTTGATGATGCAGGCATTGCCGGCGGCAAGCGAGGCCGCGACGGTCCAGCACATCAACAGGATCGGAAAATTGTAGGGCATGATGTGGACGGAGACGCCATAGGGCTCGTAGCGCGCATACTGGAACGAACCGGCCTGCGTCGTGCCGGCGACCTTGCCGGCATCGTCACGCGCCATTTCGGCATAGTAGCGGAAGATCGGCGCGCAATTGGCGATCTCGCCGATAGCTTCCGGGTAGGGCTTGCCCATCTCGCGCACCATCAGTTCGGCGCAACGTGTGAAGTCCGCTGCCTCGATCGCGTTGGCGACGGCATGGAGCTGTTTTGCCCGGCTCTTGGCGTCGAGCTTTTTCCAGGCGACCTGTGCCTTGATCGCCGCGGTGAGCACGGCGTCGATCTCACCGTCGCTGGCCGATGCGATCGCGCCGACGGTTTCCAGCGTCGCCGGATCGACCACCAGTTTGTTTGCGCAGGCCATCGGCCGGTAGTCCGGATTGACGAAGAAGGTCGGCCGGTCAGGGGAGAAGTGCATGGATATCCTCTCAGATCCGATCAGCGGATCATGTAGACCTTCTTGATGGTCTCATGGACGGTGCAGACGCCCTTCCAGTCCTGCGGGAAGAACGCCGCCGTGTCCGGCTCGATCTCGATCACTTCGCCGGATTCATGCACATAGGTGCAGCGGCCTTCGAGGAAGTGGCAGAATTCGTCGCGGGTGACATGGCAGTGCCACTTGCCCGGCGTGCAGACCCACAGGCCGCATTCGGAACGGCCTTCCGAGCCTTTGTGCAGCAGTTTGCCCGAGGTGTGGGACTGGCCCTCGATCATGGTGGGGATGACGCCCCAGTCGACGAGGTCGGTGATGGCGAGCGGCGATTGCATGATCGGCGTGGTCATATGGATTTCCTTGGAAAAGTGCTCACCGGCACATGAAGGCCTTGGTCAGCGTTTCGGTGATTATGGAGGTGCCGGTCCAGCCGGCGGGGAAGAAGACGAGCGTGCCGGCCTCGACCGGGATCTGCTCGCCATTGTCGTGGACATAGCTGCCGCGTCCCGACAGGAAATGGCAGAACTCGTCGGCTTGGAAGGTGACCTTGCGCGTGCCCGGCGTGCACGACCACAGGCCGCATTCGCTCGATCCGTCGGGATGCTGGAACAGGATCTTGCCCGAGGCGCGCGGTGAGCCAGCGAGCGTGTTGCTGCCCGCGCCCCAATCCTCCAGTTCCATGGCCGAGGCTTTCGGCCAGTGTGGTGTCGACATGTCGTGTAGCTCCGTTGGTGTGGTCCTGCTTGAGCATGATCTTGTCCGAAAACCGGTTCCCACTTTTCGGGATCATGCTCTCAGGCCAGCATGTAGACGTTGCGCATGCTCTCATGCACCGTGCATTCGCCCGTCCAGCCGGCGGGGAACATGACCACGGTTCCGGTGGAAACTTCTATCACCTCGCCGACATCCGACCGGTAGGTCGCCCGGCCGGCAACGAAATGACACAGTTCATCGCGCGGGATCGAGAGCCGCCAGCGGCCGGGCGTGCACACCCAGATACCCGATTCCGGCTGGTTGTTCGGTCCCTTGTGCACGAGTTTGCCGGTGGAATGCGAAGCGCCTTCCAGTGCATCCGGCTGGACGCCCCAGTCGACGAGGTCAGTGCGGGTGGAGGCCTGGTGGAGATGCGGGGCGGAAGAGGTCATGCTGAGGCTCTGATGGTGTGACGGTTGATAAGGCTTCGCTCTACGGCGCCCCCCTCTGTTTTGCCGGACATCTCCCCCACTTGGGGGGAGATTGGCAGTTTCGGCTTCGGCGCCCATTCTTCTGCGTTGAAAATTGGCGAAGGCGGTCGCGACATCCGATCTCCCCCCCAAGTGGGGGAGATGTCCGGCAGGACAGAGGGGCGCGCGAAGGAATGCCATGCCTACCAACTCGATCACAGCAGCGTCTCCAGCAAACCCGCCGCCTTCTCCGGGCCGTTCTGCGCGCGCATCTGTGCCGATGTCTTCGCCAGCTTGGCCTTCATCTTCGGGTCCGTCAGGCAGGCTTCGATCCTGGCCACCAGCTCGGCATCGCTCCAGTCGTAGCGCGGCATGCCGAAGCCGTGGCCGGTTTCCTCGACGCGGGTGGCGTTGTCGTGGCCATCCCAGACATAGGGCATGATGATGGCCGGCTTGCCGAAATAGAGGCACTCGGTGAACGAGTTGTTGCCGCCATGGTGGATGACGGCATCGACCTGCGGGATGACCGAAGGCTGCGGAAACCAGCTGTCGACGATGACGTTGCCGGGCACGTCGGTGTATTGGTCCTTGTAGCCGCCGACATTGACCAGCGCCCGATAGCGCGTCTTGCCCAGCGTCGCGACGATGCGCTTCAGCAGGTCGACATCGCCGGCACCCAGGCTGCCGAAGGAGACGTAGAGCAGTGGCCCGTCATTATTCCCAGCGAAGGTCGGCACCGTGTAGGGCTTCTCCTGCCGCACGCAGCCTTCCAGATACTGGAATTTTGCGGGATCGAGCGCCTGGCGGCGCTTGAATTTCGCTGCTTCCGGATAGAGCAGCAAATTGAGATGGGGCGAGGCCTCGAAGAACTGACCGACCGGATAGGCCGCCTCGTTGTTGGCCGTAAGGAAGCCGTTGAAGTCGTCATGGATCGGTTTGATCACCGCGTTGAAATGGTCGCGGTAGCGCTGGTGTCCGGCATGGTCGCTCTCGCCGCAGCCCGAGAGGTGCGGCGGGATGTCCTCGTCCTCGATCTCGTTTTCCGAGCAGGAGATGACGCGCACCCAGGGCTTGCCATACTGCTTGATCGCCGGGAACAGGATGACGTTGTCGACGCAGATGACGTCCGGCTTGATGGCAGCCAGAACGCGCGGCAGATCCTTCTGCGCCCATTTGGCGCTGTCGACGATCGCGGTCCAGCAATCCCTGACGTAATTGTCGACCTGGTCGTAGGGCGACTTGCGAAAATTCGGGATGTGGCCGTTGATGAAGTCCTCCCAGAACTTGGCCATCTGCTCGGGCGGCATAGGCTCGGACAGGTTCACCGGATGGGCCTCGAAACCGTAACCCCTGTAGACCTCGACAAAGCCGGGATCGGACAGGAACACGGCCTTGTGGCCGCGCGCCTCGACCGCCTGGGCGATGCCGACGGAATTGAGCGCCGGGCCGTAGGCCGCTTCCGGAAAAAACGCGATCGTCTTCTGCGCCATCTAGCTTCTCCTTCCAATCAATCTGCGAAAATACGGGTGTCGGCGGCGTCCCAACCGAGCTCGACGGCATCGCCAGCGGCGACCGGCCGGCGGTCGGCGGCATCGGCGGTGACGCGCACCAGGAACGGTTTTGGCGACAGAGCGGTGCGGACATGCAGTTGCAGGTCAAGCCCCTGATAGGCCAGTGCCTCGACCGTGCCTGTGGTGCGGTTGGCAGTCTCAGCCGAAGGGAACAGCCGGATGCGCTCGGGCCGCACCGACGCGACGGCGGGCGCTCCGGCTGACAGCGCGGCGGGAACCTTGCCGGCGATCCGAGTGCCATTTGCGGCCAACACGCCATCGGCGGCGGCTTTGCCCGGCACGAAATTCATCACGCCGATGAAGTCGGCGACGAAGCGGTCGGCGGGATGTTCGTAGACCGCGTGCGGCGTGTCGCATTGCAAGAGCTTGCCGTCTTTCAGCACCGCCATGCGGTCGGCCATGACCAGCGATTCTTCCTGGTCGTGGGTGACGATGACGAAGGTGATGCCGACCTCGTGCTGCAGGCGCTTCAGCTCCAGCTGCATGGCGCCGCGCAGCTTCTTGTCGAGCGCGCCGAGCGGCTCGTCGAGCAGCAGCAGCCGTGGCCGCTTGACCAATGCCCGGGCCAGCGCGACACGCTGCTTCTGGCCGCCCGACAATTGCTCCGGCTTGCGGTGCGCGAAGTTGACGAGTTCAGTCGTTGCCAGGATCGCATCGACGCGCGAGCGGATTTCCTTAGTCGGCAAACTCTCCATCTCAAGGCCGTAGGACACATTGGCCCTGACGCTCATATGCGGGAACAGCGCGTAGGACTGGAACATCAGATTGACCGGCCGCTTGTTGGGTGGGGTCCGGGCGATGTCTCGGCCATCGAGCAGGATGCGGCCGGCATTCGGAGTCTCGAAGCCCGCGAGCATGCGCAAGAGCGTGGTCTTGCCGCATCCCGAAGGGCCGAGCAAAGCGAAGAACTCATTCTCGCGGATATCGAGCGAGATGCCGTCGACGGCGGTGACCCGGCCGAAATTCTTCGACACCTTGTCGATGGCCAGCAGCGTGCGTGGTTCGCTCATTGGCCGATGATCCCTCGATTGAGCCGCTGCGACAGGGTTAGCGCGGTGATGGAGACCGCCATGACGATGGTCGCCAGGGCATTGATCTCCGGCGTGATGCCGAAGCGGATCATCGAGTAGATCTGCATCGGCAGCGTGGTCGAGGCGCGGCCGGCGCCGGATGTGAAGAAGGCGATGATGAATTCGTCGACCGACAGCGTGAAGGCAAGCAGCGCGCCGGCGATGACCGCCGGCAGGATGACTGGCAAGGTCACGCGCCGGAAGGTGGTGACGGCGGAAGCGCCGAGATCGGCGGATGCCTCGACGATCGACCAGTCGAAACTCTTCAGCCGAGCGCGCACCACCGAACAGACGAAGGCAAGGTTGAAGACGACATGGGCGAGGATGATGGTGTGCAGGCCCATGGTCAGGTTGAGCATGGAGAAGAACGACAGCAGGGCGATCGCCAGCACGATGTCGGGAATGATCATCGGCGCGAAGATCAGCGCCTCGATCCCCCTGCCATACTGCCGGCGCATCTCGACGCCGATCGCCAGCAGCGTGCCGAGCAGGGTGGCGATGGCTGTCGAAACAACAGCCACGATCAGCGTGTTGAGCGCGGCGGAAAGGATGGCGGAATTGTGGGCCAGCGAGACATACCATTTCAGCGAAAAGCCGGACCATGCCGTCGGCAATCCGCCTTCATTGAAGGACAGCGCCACCAGAACGGCGATGGGGATGTAGAGGAAGGCGAAGACGAGGGTGAGGATCGTTCGCATGCCGAGGGTGCGGGCAAGAGGCTGGTTCATCGCTGCGCTCCGGTGAGTGAAGGGCAAACCGGCGACCAGCGTCCTTCTCCCCGTTCACGGGGAGAAGATGCCGGCAGGCAGATGAGGGGCAGCGCTAAGCGTCGCAAAGGTTGGCGCCGCCCCTCATCCGCCCCTTCGGGGCACCTTCTCCCCGTAAACGGGGAGAAGGAAGAAAGCTTACGCTCAGCCATTGGCGCCTCCTGCCGCCCGCCCCGAGGCGCGATTGGCAGCCATCGCCTGTGCCATCAGCACCAAAAGCATGATGGCGATCAGCGCCATGGCCAGTGCCGCGCCGAACGGCCAGTCATTGGCGGTCAGGAACTGGTCGTAGACGAGGTTGCCGATCATCTGGAAGCGGCCGCCGCCGAGCAGGGCGGGCGTGACGAAATTGCCGATCGACAGCACGAAGACGAAAACGGCGCCGGCGGCGATGCCGGGTACGGTCAGCGGCAGGATGACACGGCGGAATGTGGTGATGGCCGAAGCGCCGAGGTCGCGCGAGGCCTCCGCCAATTCCGGGTTGAGGCGCGACAGCGGCGCGTAGCAGGCCAGGATGACGAAGGGCAGGTAGTTGTAGACGAGGCCGGCGATGACCGCGCCTTCGGTGTAGAGCATCGATGGCGGCTCGCCGGTGTAGCCGAACCAGCGCAAGAGCTGGGTGATCAGGCCCTCACGGTTGAGCAGCACGATCCAGGCATAGGTGCGGATCAAATAGTTGGACCAGAAAGGCAGCACGGCGAAGAACAGGAACACCGGCTGCCAGCGGCGCGGCGCGGCGGCGATGGCATAGGCGGCGGCATAGCCGATCACCACCGCGATCAGCGTGGCGGTGCCGGCGATGCGCGCCGATTTGAGGAAGATGCCGGCATAGAGCGGGTCGAAGACCAGCCCGAAATTCTCCAGCGTGAAGGTGTAGTCGATGCCGCCATAGATGCCGCGCCGGAAGAAGGCGAGCGCCAGCACCAGCGCGCATGGGATCACCATCAGCGCGGCCAACCAGACCAGCGCCGGGGCCATCAGCAGGGAAGAGCGGGAGGGGACGTATTTCACGAAGTACCGCCCTCTGGCCCGCCGGGCATCTCAACGAAATGGGGTCTCGGCAGTTGCCCCCTCACCCGGATTGCCAACCGAATTGCAAAGGGCAATTCGGGGCAATCCGACCTCTCCCCTAGGGGAGAGGAGGTGGGCAGCGCTGACGCCAGCCTCTTCTCCCCCACCGGGAGAAGGTGGCCGCGAAGCGGCCGGATGAGGGGGGTGAGGCGTGGTCCGCGTAGCGGACGGAAAGCCAATTGCTTGGCTTTCCGAACGACGAACGCCGCCCGGAACGACAGCGAAGGGCCGGGGCTTGGCAGGCCAGAGGGGGGCGCGACGGAACGCACGCTTGCTTCCAAGATGCTGTTGGAACTGTGCCTACTGCGCGGCCTTGATCTCGCTGACGATCTTCGAATAGTCGCGCTGGGCCTCGCCGACGTCGCGCAACTGCTCGAACTTGACAAGGTCCGCCACCGGCATTGCCATGTTGGGGAATTTGGCCAGGAAATCGGCGGGAAGGCTTTCCATCGCCGGCTTGTTCGGCACCTTGTAGTCGATGTTCTGCGCCGCCCAGGCATGGTTCTTGGCGTCGAGCATGAAGTTGATGAACTTGAAGGCGTCGTCCTTATGCTCGGATGCCTTCATCACCACCATCGTGTCGACCCAGAGGTCCGAACCTTCCTTGGGGATGACGTATTTGATCTCGGGCTTTTCGGCGATGCCGTAATTGCACCACCCGTCCCAGGCCTGCACCATCAGCGCCTCGCCGGAAACCAGCTTCGAATAGAAGGTGGTGTCGTCATAGGCGAGCAGGGTTTTCTTGGCGGATATCAGCAGGTCCTTGACCTCGGCGAGCTTGGCCGGATCGGTCTCGTTGACCGAAAAGCCCTTGTCGAGCTGGCCGGCGGCCAGTAGCCAGCGGTCGGTCGCCAGCATGGTGGTCTTGCCTTTCAACTCGTCGGAAGGCGCCAGCAGGTCGCTCCAGCTCGTCGGCGCCACCTTCACCAGGTCTGAGCGGTAGCAAAGGCCTGTCGTGCCCCAGGTGTAGGGCACGGAGAAGGTGTTGCCGACATCATGCGGCAGCTTGGTCGCTTCCGGATAGAGGTTGGCGAGATTGGGGATCTTGGCGTGGTCCATCGGCTCGGTCAGGCCAAGCTTGTTCAGCACCTCGGCGAAGGGCGAGGAGACGAAGACCACGTCATAGCCCTTGCCGCCGGCGGCGATGAGCTTGCCCATGATCTCTTCATTGGTGGCGTGCACGACCACTTCGCCGGACACGCCGGTCGCGGTCTTGAAGGCGGCCATGGCGTCGGGCGCCATGTAGCCGTCCCAGTTGGAAATGACGAGGTCGGCGGCCATCGCCGGCGCGGACAGCGTGAGCGCAAGCCCGAGAGCGATAGAAGACGTTCTCAGCGTACGGCGCGGCAGGCTGGTAGCGGTCATGACAGACTCCCATTCGGTTGATCGTCGAATTCTTGTTGGACCGGCGCGACATGTGCCGCAGCTCCGATCCTGTTCCCTCGGTCTTTTTATTGCCGATTGCGCAGACAGTACTATTGCAGAAAAAAGTACGTCAATCCATAATTTGAAAACTGGCCGAGGAATCTGGCCGATTGCGTCCGTGAGGCTGATCGGTCAACGATGAAGGTCACGCCGTTCACGAGACCAGTCATGCAAACCGCAGCCCGACGACCTCGCACCAACCATCTCGACCTGGCGCAGCGCATCCTGGATGTGGCGCGGCAGCGCGGCTTCGAGCCCGGCGCGCACCTCCCCGAGCAGCAGATCGCTTCGCTTTGCAATGTTTCGCGCACACCGGTGCGGGCGGCGCTCAGCCTGCTCGCGGAGCAGGGCGTCGTGCGCTGGGAGGCGGATACTGGATACCATCTTGCCATCGACCTAACCGCGCAGCCTTCTGTTGCCGCCGAACTGCCTGCTGCCGAGGAAGACGAACTTGCCGAAGCGATCCTGCGCGACCGGTCGGCGCGGCGGCTGGACCAGACGGTAACCGTCGCGGGATTGATGCGGCGGTACAGCGCTGAGCGAAAGACGGTACTAAAAGCGCTGAATAAACTGGCTGAAGAGAATCTGCTGGACCGTGCACCCGGTCAATCCTGGCTTTTTCGGCGGGCGCCCGATGATCCGGAGGCGCAGGGCGAAAGCTATGAGTTCCGGCTGCTGCTGGAACCCGCCGCCATCCTGGCGCCCGGCTTCCGGCTGGACGGCGCGCGGGCAGTGGCGTTGCGCCAGGGCATGGAGGCGCTGGCGGCGCTGCCGGACGCCGCGTTCGACACGCGCGAGTTCCAGCGGTTGGACATCGATTTTCACGGCATGATCGCCGACGGCTGTGCCAATCGTTTCCTCACCGACGCGCTGTCGGATCATCTAAGGTTGCGCCGGCTGCCGGGCATCTATGCCGGGGTCAATGTGTTCCGCCTGAAGCAATCTTTGCGCGAACACCTGAACATACTCGACCATCTCGAAAACCGGCAGTATGAGGTGGCTGCCGATCTGCTTCGTATCCACCTGCGGCTGTCCCGCAGCCAGCGACCGCAAGCGGCCAGCCGCGGCGCCCCCGCACTGTTCGGCATGATCAGCCGGCCCGATTGAAGAGGAAATAATTGACGCGTAAAGCCAGCCCGACCATCGCGCTGTTTCCCGAAGCAAGCTTCGGCGCGGCGTTGAATTGCGTCGGTATCGCGCAGGCGTTGCGCACCCAGGGCGCCCGGCCCGTCTTCATCTGCCATGCCGGTTTTTCCGGCGTCTTTGCCGACTATGGTTTCCAGGAATACCAGCTGCCGACCGACGAGCCGCTGAGCGACAGCGAGCGCCAGAGCTACTGGCAGGCCTTCGTGCGCCGGCACCTGCCGCATTTCAGGCTTAGCCCGATCGACCAGCTGGAAACCTATGTCGCGCCGACCTGGCAAGCGATCGTCGACACCGCCATCAATGCCGAGGCGCCGCTGCGCCAATTGCTGGCGCGGCTGAAGCCGGACGCGGTGGTGTTGGACAATGTCATCATGTTCCCGGCGATCGCCGCCGCAAGCTGCCCATGGGTGCGCGTCGTCTCCTGCGCCGAAACGGAACTGCCGGACATGCAAGTGCCGCCCTATCTGTCGGGGCTTGGCGCTGATGATCCGCAACGCGCGACGTTCGAGGCCCGCTATCTGGCGGCGTCGGCGCCGGCGCATGACCGCTTCAACCGTTTTCGGACGGATGCCGGCCTGGCGACGTTGCCGAAGGGCCTGTTCCTCGAAACATCGCCCGACCTCAATCTGCTGCTGACGCCGTCGATCGTGCGCCGCGAGCGCGCCGCGCCGCTCGACCCGGATCGCTTCGTCTATCTCGAAGGCTGCGTGCGCTCGGAAGGGCCGTTCGAAGTGCCGGTGTTTCCGCGCAACAAGGGGCCGCTGGTCTATATGAGCTTCGGCAGCCTCGGCGCCATGGATGTCGGGCTGATCAAGCGCATGCTTGCGGTCTTCGACAGGCTTCCGGCTCGCTTCATCGTCAATGCCGGCGGCCTGCGCGACGCCTATCGCGCGGTGCCCGACAATGTCTATCTCGACGCCTGGTTTCCGCAGCCGTCGGTGGTGGCGAAATCCGACCTGTTCATCCATCACGGCGGCAACAACAGTTTTTGCGAAGCGCTGCGCTTCGGCGTGCCGTCGCTGATCATGCCCTATTGCTGGGACGGGCACGACAACGCGCAACGTGCTGGAGAAACCGGCGTCGGCGACCATATCGGCCGGGACGCCTGGACCGAAGGAGTATTGGAGAGAGCCATTCTCGGCCTGCTGGCCGACGATGCCATGCGCGCCCGCCTCAGGGACAATGCAGCCCAGATGGCGCTGAAACCCGGAACGGATGTGGCCGCGCAGGCCATACTCTCTTTGATACGGACATGAACGAAATGCTCGATAAGCACATAAATACGTCTCTCTTCAACGGCACCGACCCCAAGGCCTGGCTGGCCCAGCACGGCATCAACGAGGTCGAGTGCCTGGTGCCGGACATGAACGGCGTGCTGCGTGGCAAGGCCTTGCCGACGGCAAAATTCCTCAAAGCGCTGGAAGACCGCGCGCTCTATCTGCCGAGCAGCGCCTTCCTGGTCAGCATCGACGGCCGCTATTCCGGCTCGATCGACGAGGGTTTCGCTTATTCGGACCCGGACATGCGCATGGTGCCTGATGTCTCGACACTCTGTCTGGCGCCCGCCGCTGTGGGCAAGGCCTATGTCTTCGCCGATGCGCTCCATATGGACGACCGGCCGTGGATGGCCTCGCCGCGCCATGTGCTGCGCGCCGTGCTCGATCTCTACCGTCAGCGTGGCTGGCGCGCGGTGGTGGCGCCTGAGCTCGAATTCTATCTCACCGCGCCCAATCCCGATCCGGACCAGCCGCTGACGGCTCCGATCGGCGCCAATGGTCGCGCCGAGGGGGTGCAGCATCCCTACGACATGGCCGCGCTCGAGGAGTTCGAGCCGGTGATCCGGCGTATCTACGACTATGCCGCTGCGGCCGGCCTGCCGCTCGACACGCTGATCCATGAGTCGGGCACGGCACAGCTTGAGATCAATCTGCTGCACGGCGATGCGCTGCCGCTTGCCGACCAGGTGCTGCTGTTCAAGCGATTTACGCGCCAGGCCGCGCAGCAATGCGGCATGCACGCCACCTTCATGGCCAAGCCGATCGCCGCACAGGCCGGCAGCTCGATGCACCTGCATATGTCGGTCATCGACGATGCCGGCAACACGCTGTTTGCCGGCGCTGACGATGCCGACACCGAGATGTTCGGCCATTTCATCGGCGGCCTGCAGAAATATGTGCCGGAAATCATGCCGCTGTTCGCGCCCAACGTGAATTCGTACCGCCGCATCCGGCCGAACCACAGCGCGCCGGCCAACATCGAATGGTCGCATGACAACCGCTCCTGCGGCCTGCGCGTGCCGGCCGGCGGTCGTGCGGCGCGGCGGGTGGAGAACCGTTTGCCGGGTGCCGATTCCAACCCCTATCTGGCGATCGCCGGCTCGCTGCTCGCCGGCTATCTCGGCGTCGAACAGAAGCTGGCGAGGTCGGCCGAGGCGTCGGGCAATGCCTACAAGATCAAGAGCACGCTGCCGAAGACCATGGAAGAGGCGCTCGATCGTTTCGAGGCTTGCGACCCGGTGCGAAAACTGCTCGGCGAGGACTTCTTCCAGACCTATCTGCGCGTCAAGAGCGTCGAACTCGACCTGTTCCAGGGCGTGGTGACGAGCTGGGAACGCGACCACCTGCTGCTGAAGGTGTGATCATGGCTTCCAGTTCAACGGGTTTCAATTCGGGCCTCAATATCGGCAAATCCTACTATGTCGCCACCGCCAATCCGGCGCCGGACCATCCCGCCTTGCAGGGCGATGTCGACGCCGACCTGGTGGTGGTCGGCGGCGGCTGTACCGGCCTGTCCGCCGCCCTCCACGCCGCCGAGCGCGGCCTGAAGGTGGTGCTGCTCGAAGGCGGCAAGATCGGCTGGGGCGCATCAGGCCGCAATGGCGGCCAGATGATCCCCGGCCTGCGCAAGGGCGCCCAGGGGCTGGTCAAGCTCTACGGACCCGAACGGGCGAAGGCGCTGTTCGATCTTGCCTTCGAGGCGCGCGGGCTGGTGCTCGATATCATCGAGCGCCATGCCATCGATTGCGATCTCCGGCAGACCGGCCATCTGGTCGGCGCGGTCAACGGCTCCGATCTCAAGGATCTGGAAGACGAGGCCAGGTGCCTGGAAAGCGTGATGAAATTTCGGGACGTCGAGATCCTGTCGGCGGGAGACGCGCGAGCCAAGGTCGACACGCCCTATCACGGCGCGATGTATGAGCCACTTGGCGGCCACATGCATCCGCTCAACTACACGCTGGGCCTTGCCCGCGCTGCGGTCGCCGCCGGCGTTACCATTTACGAGAATTCGGTTGCCACGCGGCTGGAGCGCGAGCCTTCCATCCGGGTCTCGACGGCCAAGGGGTCGGTGCGGGCCGAGCATGTCGTGCTGGCGGGCGATGCGCTGCTCAATGGGCTGGAGCCGCGCGTCAACAGCCGCATCATGCCCGTTGGCAACTACATCGTCGCCACCGAGCCGCTGGAAGGCAAGCGCAATGTCATCCCGGCCAATGTCGCCGTGTCCGACACGCGCTTCGTCGTCAACTACTACCGCATGTCGGCGGATGGCCGCCTGCTGTTCGGCGGTGGCGAGCGCTACACGCCATCGCCACCGGTCGACATCGCCGGCTTCGTGCGGCCGCACATGGAAGCCACCTTTCCGCAACTCAAGGGCTGCCGCATCGACCATGCCTGGGGCGGGCTGGTGTCGGTGACGACATCGCGGCTGCCGCATGTCGGGCACTATGGCGAGGTCTATTTCGCGCATGGCTATTCCGGCAAGGGCGTCATCCTGTCGACGCTGTCGGGCAAGCTGCTGGCCGAAGCGATCACGGGAGATGCCTCAAGGCTCGACCTGTTCTCGACGCTGACCCCGATGCCGTTCCCCGGTGGTACCGCGTTGCGCGGTCCGCTCTATGTGCTGGGGATGTTGTGGTACGCGATGCGGGACCGCATCAAGCATTAGAGGAGCATTCGTCAGCTGGGCTATCGCGTATGAGAGGCCCCCTCATCCGGCCGCTTCGCGTCCACCTTCTCCCCCGAAGGGAGAAGAGGCTGTCATCAACGCTGGCGATCTCCTCTCCCGAGGGGAGAGGTCGGATTGTCCCGAATTGCCCTTTGCAATTCGGTTGGCAATCCGGGTGAGGGGACACTTGCTCATGTGCGATTGCTAGACGACAAAGAAATCCTCTATGCGCTGCCTGGCCTCAAGCAGCGCCGGCAGGATTTCCCGCTCCATCTCCGCAACCGAAAACCGCGCCGACTGCGTCGAGACGTTGATGGCCGCGACCGTGCGTTCCGCCCGGTCGCGGATCGGCACGGCGATCGAGCGCAGGCCGAGCTCCAGTTCCTCGTCGACGATGGCGAAACCGTCAGCCTTCGCCCTGCCGATGGCATCGGCCAGCAGCCTGATGTCGGTGATCGTCTTCGGCGTTCGCCTCTCGATCGTCGCCTGGTCGAGGAATGCGTCGAGTTCCCCCGGCGTCAGCCCGGCAAGCAGGATGCGTCCCATAGAGGTGCAATAGGCCGGCAGCCTGGTGCCGATATCCAGCGAGACGCTGAGGATGCGGCGGCCGGGAATGCGGGCGACATAGACGACATCCTGACCTGAAAGAATGGCCGCCGAGCAGGCCTCGTTCAACTGCGCGGCAACCGTGCGCATGATGGGCGCGGCGAAGCTCCACAGCGAGCCGCCGCCGAGCCAGGTGCGGGCAACGGTCAGCAGGCGTGGTGACAGGGAGAATACGCGGCCGGCTTGAGTCGCGTAGCCGGTGGCGACGAGCGTCAACAGGAAGCGGCGGGCGCCGGCGCGGGTCAGGCCGGCTTCGTCAGCCATTTCGGTCAGCGTCATGCCCGCGGGATGGCGGGCCAGAATCTCCATGACGGCAAGACCGCGCTCAAGCGAGCCGACATGGTCACGGGAAGCGGCTTCTTCGTCCATCTCACCTCCTCGGAGCGGCATCGTCGCCAGGATTGACTCCGCACTTTCATTCGATGTAGAAAGTATCGCATATAAAACATATGTTCGCAATACGAACATTTTGAATCCCGGAGCATGTTGGATGGTCAAGTTCCTGCCGCTCAAAGAGGCCGTCGCCGAGAATCTCAAGGACGGCGACACGGTTGCCTTCGAGGGCTTCACCCATCTGATCCCGACTGCAGCGGCGCATGAGGCGATCCGCCAGGGATTTCGCGACCTGACCCTGATCCGCATGACGCCGGACCTGATCTACGACCAGATGATCGGCATGGGCATGGCGAAGAAGATCGTCTTCTCCTATGTCGGCAATCCCGGCGTCGGCCTGTTGCGGCGCGCCCGCGACGCCATCGAGAACGGCTTTCCGCGGCCGATCGAGGTCGAGGAACACAGCCATGCCGGCATGGCCAATGCCTATGAGGCGGGCGCTGCCGGCCTGCCATGCGCGGTGTTCCGCGGCTATCGCGGCGCGGGGCTCGCGGCGGTCAATCCCAACATCAAATCGATCACCTGCCCGTTCACCGGTGAGGTGCTGGCCGCCGTTCCCGCGATCCGGCCGGATGTCACCTTCATCCATGCGCAGAAAGCCGACAGAAAAGGCAATGTGCTGGTCGAAGGCATCATCGGCATCCAGAAGGAAGCGGTGCTGGCAGCCAAGCGCGCCGTGGTGACGGTGGAGGAAGTGGTCGACAATTTCGACGATCTCCACCCCAACCTGACCGTGCTGCCGCGCTGGACGATAGCAGCGATCTCCGTCGTGCCCGGCGGATCGCATCCGTCCTACGCACATGGCTATTATGCGCGCGACAATGCCGCCTATCTGGAATGGGACGAGATCGCCGCCGACCGTGAAAAATTCCAGGCGTGGATGCAGGCCAACGTCATCGAAAAGAGCGCCGACGATTTCGCTGATAGAGTCGAGCATCTGAGGAAAGCGGCATGAGCGATAACCAGAGCCCCTTGGGCTTCACACCCAACGAGATGATGACGATCGCCGCCAGCCGCGCGCTTAGAAATGACGATGTCTGCTTCGTCGGCATCGGCGCGCCGTCCGCAGCCTGCAATGTGGCGCGGCTGACGCACGCGCCGGATATCACCTTGATCTATGAAAGCGGCACGATCGGCACCGCGCCCGACGTGCTGCCACTGTCGATCGGCGATGGCGAATTGTGCGAGACCGCCGTCACCACAGTCGCGGTGCCGGAAATGTTCCGCTACTGGCTGCAGGGCGGCCGCATCTCGATCGGCTTCCTGGGTGCGGCCCAACTCGACAAGTTCGGCAACATCAACACCACGGTCATTGGCGACTATTTCCATCCCAAGACCAGGCTGCCCGGCGGCGGCGGCGCGCCGGAGATCGCGACATCGTCGAAGGAGGTCTACATCACCATGGCGCAGACCAGGCGCGGCATGGTCGAGAAGATCGACTTCTTCACCTCCTTCGGTCATGGCAACGGTGGCGATCATCGCAAGCGTCTGGGCATCGACACCGCTGGCCCGACCTTGCTGATCACCGATCTCGCCATCTGGAAGCCGGATCCTGTGACCAAGGAGTTCACCGTCGTGTCGTTGCATCCGGGCGTCTCGCGGCAACAGGTGCAGGAGACCTGTGGCTGGGTGGTAAAGTTCGCGGAGGCGCTTGACGAAACACCGGCGCCAAGCGAACTCGAACTCAAGACATTGCGCGACCTGCAGGCCCGCACCAAGGCGGCGCATGAGGGGACCGGAAAAGAGAAAGCTGCCTAATGGCCGAAGCCTATATCTGCGACTACATCCGCACGCCCATCGGCCGCTTCGGCGGCTCGCTGTCCTCGGTGCGCGCCGACGATCTCGGTGCCGTCCCGCTGAAGGCGCTGGTCGAGCGCAATGCCGGCATCGACTGGCAGGGGATCGATGATCTCGTCTATGGCTGCGCCAACCAGGCCGGCGAGGACAACCGCAACGTGGCGCGCATGGCGCTGCTGCTGGCCGGCCTGCCCAAGGAGATTCCGGGCTCGACCGTCAATCGCCTGTGCGGCTCCGGCATGGATGCGCTGACCATCGCGGCGCGCGCCATCAAGGCCGGCGAAGCGGAACTGATGATCGCCGGCGGCGTCGAATCGATGAGCCGCGCGCCCTTCGTCATGCCCAAGGCCGACACCGCGTTTTCGCGCAATGCCGAGATTTACGACACCACCATCGGCTGGCGCTTCGTCAATCCGCTGATGAAGAAGCAGTATGGCGTCGATTCAATGCCGGAAACCGGCGAGAATGTCGCCGAGGATTTTTCCATCTCGCGCGCCGACCAGGACGCTTTTGCCGTGCGCAGCCAGGACAAGGCCGTCGCGGCGCAAGCCAATGGAAGGCTGGCGAAGGAGATCACCCCGGTGACCATACCGCAGCGCAAGGGCGATCCGGTGGTTGTCTCGAAGGATGAGCATCCCCGAGCCGGCACCACGGTCGAGGCGCTGGCCAAGCTGCCGACGCCGTTCCGGCAGGGCGGCACGGTGACGGCCGGCAATGCCTCCGGCGTCAATGACGGCGCTGCGGCGTTGATCGTTGCTTCCGAGGCAGCGATGAAGAAGTACGGCCTGACGCCGATCGCCCGCATCCTCGGCGGTGCCGCCGCTGGTGTCGAGCCGCGCATCATGGGCATCGGTCCGGCGCCGGCGACACAGAAGCTTTGCGCGCGGCTTGGCCTGACGCCAAAACAGTTCGATGTCATCGAGCTCAACGAGGCCTTTGCCTCGCAAGGCATCGCCGTGCTGCGCCAACTCGGCATTGCCGAGGATGCCGTGCACGTCAATCCGAATGGCGGCGCCATCGCGCTCGGCCATCCCCTAGGCATGTCGGGCGCCCGCATCTCCGGCACGGCGGCGCTGGAGCTTCGCGAGCACGGGGGGCGCTATGCGCTGGCCACGATGTGCATCGGCGTCGGCCAAGGCATCGCGATTGCCCTCGAACGGGTTTAAGCAACAGCCAATTATTAGCCGGTTAACAAGATGAGAGGGCGGCCATACCGTCAAAGGAGTGGCTGCTTTCTGTCTACTCTCAAATTTGACCATGTGGACAAAAGTCCAGACCCGTTCCATAGTTCCTTGTCTGATAGAGAACAGCCGGCTCGACACGGCAGTCAAACAGAGGGGCAATCAATGGAAGACCGGAAGAATCCAATCCAATCGAAGGGGCTTTCGCGGCGCAATGTGCTGGAACTCGGCGCACTTGGCGTGGCGGCCGCGATGCTGCCGGGCGCGGCCTTCGCGGCGGGCAAGAAGCTGAAGGTGGCGGCGATCTTCGCCACGCCGATCGAAGAGCCGTGGGACAACCAGGTCCATGTCGCGCTGCTGAAGGCGCAGAAGGAACTCGGCATCGAATACAAATGGTCGGAGAAGGTGCAGACCGCCGATTTCAGCCGCGTCATGCGCGAATACGCGCAAGGCGGCTATGAGCTGGTGCTGGGCGACGCCTTCGCGGCGGAACGGGAATCCCGCCGCACGGCCAAGCAGTTTCCGAAGACCGCCTTCCTGTTCGGTTCGGGCGCCGGGCCTGCGGAACCCAATTTCGGTGTCTTCGACAACTGGATCCACGAGCCGGCCTATCTCTCCGGCATGATCGCCGGCAAAATGTCGAAGAGCGGCACCGTCGGCGCGGTCGCGGCGATGGGTATCCCGGAAGTGAACCGGCTGGTCAACGCCTTCTTTGCCGGTGCCAAGGAGATCAATCCGAACATCAAGAAGAAGGTCTCGTTCATCGGCTCCTTCTTCGATCCGCCAAAAGCCAAGGAGGCCGCGGTCGCCCAGATCGACGCCGGTGTCGATGTGATCTATGCCGAGCGCTTCGGTGTCATCGAAGCGGCGGTGGACAAGAAGATCCTCGCCATCTCCAACATGTCCGACCAGTCGAGCCTCGGCCCCGATACGGTCATCACCGGCCCGGTCTGGGACATGTATCCGACGGTCGAGCAGGCGATCAAGCTGGTCAAGGCCGGCGTCTTCACCGCGCAGGACTATGGCGATTTCTCGCGCATGGCCAAGGGCGGTTCGTTCCTCGCGCCCTACCACAAGTTCGACAAGACGCTGCCTGCCGACGTCAAGGATCTGGTCGAGAAGAAGAAGGCCGAGATCCTGGAAGGCAATTTCCGGGTGGATGTCGACGAGAACACGCCGGTCTCGGATTGAGTGAGGCGTACCCCTCCCCCTTGAGGGGAGGGTGGCCCGCAGGGTCGGGTGGGGTCCTCCGCGACGCGCTCCATCCTTCAGTATCAACGTTGAGGCGGTTAAGGTGACCCCACCCGCCTCGCTTCGCTCGGCACCCTCCCCTCAAGGGTGAGGGGTATCTCCGCAGGAGCACCCTTGCCCGCCCCACTCATCGAAATGCGCGGCATCACCAAGAGCTTCGGCGCCGTCAAGGCGAACGAAGCCGTCGACCTCAGCGTTGCGCCGGGCGAAATCCTCGGCCTGCTGGGCGAGAACGGCGCCGGCAAGACGACGCTGATGAATGTGCTGTTCGGCGCCTATGCGCCGGATGCCGGCGAGATTCTCATCCAGGGTCAGAAGGTGCGGATCACCAGTTCGGCCGATGCGCTGGCCGCCGGCATCGGCATGGTGCACCAGCATTTTCATCTGGCGCCCCGGCTGACGGTGCTGGAAAACCTGCTTATCGGCATCCCCGGCAAATCGGGAAGTATCGACCGCGCTGGCGGGCTGGTGCGGCTGGCCGAAATCGGACGGCAGCATGGGCTGGCGCTCGATCCCGACCTGCCCGTGTCAGCCCTGTCGGTCGGCGAACAGCAGCGGCTCGAAATCGTCAAGGCGCTGTTTCGCGGCGCCAAGCTTTTGATCCTCGACGAGCCGACGGCGGTGCTGGCGCCGAGCGAGGTCGACGGGCTGTTTTCGGCGTTGCGCTCGATGGCGGCGCAGGGCCTCGGCATCATCTTCATCTCGCACAAGCTCAATGAGGTGCGGGCGCTCACCCATCGCTGCACGGTGCTGCGGCATGGCCGTGTCGCCGGCCGCGTCGACGATCCCGCCAACACGACATCGGCCGCAATGGCAGAATTGATGTGCGGCCACGAGATCGTGCCGCCGGCAAGGGGGCCATCGACGCCCGGTGCTGCTGTGCTGACGCTCGACGGCATTTCCACCTCAAAGCATTCGGGCACGGCGCTGCGCGATGTATCGCTTGCCGTCCGGGCTGGAGAGATACTCGGCATTGCCGGCGTGTCGGGCAATGGCCAGCGGGCGCTGGCGGAGGTGATTTCCGGCGTGCGTGCGCCCGACGCCGGCCAGATGACGATCGCCGGCAGCAAGGTCACGCGGTTCTCGCCGCGCGAGGTTCTGGCGCTTGGTCTTGGTCGCATCCCGGAAGACCGCATGACAACCGGCCTGGTCACCAACCTGCCGCTCGCCGATTCGATGGTGCTGCCGCGCATCGGCACCGCTGCGTTCAGCAGCAGGGGTCTGCTCAAGCCGGATGCAATCCGCGCCTTCGCCGAGGCGCAGATCGAGGCCTATGACATTCGCTGCCCCGGGCCAATGGTGCGCGCTGGGGCGCTGTCCGGTGGCAATCTGCAGAAGGCGCTTTTGGCGCGCGAGCTTGCCTTTGATCCAAAGGTGCTGATCGTGTCTCAGCCGACGCGCGGCCTCGACATCGGCGCCGCCCGCTTCATCCACGAAAAGTTCCTGGATATGCGCGCCAAGGGCTGCGGCATCATTGTCATCGGCGAGGATCTCGAGGAACTGCTGGTGCTCTGCGATCGGATCGCAGTGATGTATGAGGGCCGCATCGTAGGCACGCTCGACAGCGCCGATGCGACGATCGCGCGGCTCGGCTTGATGATGACCGGGGCGGAGGGGAGGGCTTAGCATGGATTTTTACCCTCAGTTCTTCGCAAAGGCCACAAATGATCTCGCCCGCTTTTGGCTAACCTTAGGCGTCGGTGCCGCCCCTCACCTGCCTGCCGGCATCCTCTCCCCGTATAGAGACGGGGAGAGGGGCGCTCTCATCGCTGCCTTCGCCAACCACCGACGTTCCAGGAAAAGCGCTGAGGTCGCGGGCAGCGCCCTTCTCCCCGTCCCTATACGGGGAGAAGGTGCCGGCAGGCGGATGAGGGGCAGCGCCAGCGCCGGAAGCATCGGTTGGACCACTGTGCCGAGGGCGGAGGGCCACAGCTGATGTTTCGCCTGGAAGTCCGGACGTCAACGCCCGCCTGGTTCAATCTCGCTCTGCCGCTACTGGCGATCGGCGTCACGCTTGTCCTGTGCAGCGGCCTCATCGCGCTGGCCGGCGCCGGCGTGCTCGATGCCTATGGCGTGATGTTCACGGCCTCGCTTGGCGACAGCTACGCCATCACCGAAACGATGGTGCGGGCAGCGCCCATGATCTTCACCGGGCTGGCGGTGGCCGTCGCCTTCCGGGCGAAATTCTGGAACATTGGCGCCGAAGGGCAATTGCTTGCCGGCGCGGTGGCCAGTTGCTTTGTCGGCACGATCCCGATGCCGGGGCCGCTTGCGATACTGTTGATGGCGGTGGCCGGCGCCGCGGCAGGCGCGGCGGTCGCACTCATCCCTGCGACGCTGCGCGTAAAATTCAAAGTCGACGATGTCGTCAGCTCGCTGCTCCTCAACTCCGTCATCTACTACGCGCTGATGGCGCTGATCGAAGGGCCGTGGAAGGACTCCTTCAGCGGCTATCCGATCTCGCCGCCGATCGAGGATTCGGCCAATTTCCCGGTGCTGATCGAAGGCACGCGGCTGCATCTGGGCGTCATCGTGGCGCTGATCGCCGCGCCACTGATCTGGTTCCTGATCGTGCGCACGACGCTCGGGTTCAGGATCAGGGTCACCGGCGAGAATCCCGAAGCCGCACGCTATGCCGGCATCAATGTTGAGCGCGTGCTGATCTCAACCGCGCTGCTGTCCGGCGCGCTGGCCGGGCTCGCCGGTGTCGGCGAAGTCGGCGGCGTGCATTTCCAGGTGATGAGCGATATCTCGCCGGGCTATGGCTATTCCGGCATCGTCGTTGCCATGCTGGCGCGGCTCAACCCGCTTGGCGTGGTGCCGGCGGCGATCTTCCTTGCCGCTGTCATGACCGGGGCCGAGGCGATGTCGCGGGCCACAGGCGTGCCAGCCTTCCTCAGCGATGTCATCCAGGGCACCGCATTGCTCGCCATGCTGGTGGCGTTGCTGTTCACCGCCTATCGCATCCGCCGCGTGGGGACTGCCCGATGAGCGCGGTGTTCGAACAGATCTTCCAGGTCGGCTTCCTGGCCGCCATCATCCGCATCGCCACGCCTTTGGCGTTCGCCACGCTTGGCGAGATGTTCTCCGAACGGGCCGGCGTGCTCAATCTCGGCATCGAAGGCATCATGCTGCTGTCGGCGATGACCGGCTTCACCGCCACCAGCATCAGCGGCAGCCTGTGGCTCGGTGTGCTCGTCGCCGTGCTGACAGGCATGCTGATGGGCGCGCTGCATGCGCTGTTCACAGTCGTGCTCGGCCTCAGCCAGCATGTCTGCGGCATCGGTGTCACGCTGTTCTCGTCGGGCCTCGCCTATTTCCTCTACCGGCTGATCTTCGGCCAGCAATCGGTGCCGCCGAGCATCAAGGGTTTCGAAACATTGCCGATACCCGGGCTTTCCGACATTCCGGTGCTCGGGCCGGCGGTGTTCAACCAGTTTGCGCTGGTCTACATGGCGATCGTTGCCATTCCGCTCGCCGCATTCGTACTCTACCGCACGCCATGGGGCCTGTCGGTGCGCATGGTTGGCGAAAACCCGCGCGCCGCCGATTCCGCCGGTGTCAGCGTCATTGCCACGCGCTTCCAGGCAGTCATTCTCGGTGGTGCGCTGATGGGCCTGGCCGGCGCCTTCCTGTCGATGGCGCAGTTCAACGCCTTCACCTTCGGCGTGGTGTCCGGGCGCGGCTGGGTGGCGATCGCGCTGGTCGTCTTCGGCCGCTGGGATCCGTGGCGTTCGGCGGGTGCGGCCCTTTTGTTCGCCTTCGTCGATGCCTTGCAACTGCGCATGCAGGCGAGCGGGCTCGGGCACATCCCCTACGAAGCGTTCCTCATGCTGCCGTTCATCTTCACCATCATTGCCATGGCTGTCATGTCGCGCAACGCGGTGGCGCCATCGGCGCTGCTGAAGCCGTTTCGACGGGAAGAGCGTTAGACGAATAGGACTTGGTGTCCTTTCCTCTCCCTCCGGAGTGGGGGAACCACCTTGCAACCGTCGCCAACGGACATTGAAAGGGACCAAGGCGCAAGAATCTTCCTGCACCGCGTGGTCGACCCCCACTCCGTCGAGTTGCGCTCGACACCTCTCCCTCGATCGACGGGGTAGAGGAAGGGCGCCAAGCTGTTCCTGGGGCGAGTACCTGGGTTCTGGGAGGCCTCACATCGCCGTAAAGCCATTATCCACGAACAGATGCGCGCCGTTGACGAAGCTTGCCTCGTCGCTGGCCAGGTAAAGCGCTGCCTTCGCCACCTCTTCCGGTTCGCCGATACGGCCCTGCTGCGCCGCCAATGCGGCGTCGGAAACATCGACGCCGAGCCTGCCGAGGTCGGCGACCTCGCGCAGTCCGTGTGGCGTGCGGATGAAGCCGGGGCAGACGGCGTTGCAGCGAATGTTGCGGTCGCGGAACTCGACGGCGATGGCGCGGGCGAACATGTGGCAGGCGCCCTTGGTGGTGTCGTAGAGCACCTCCATGGGCGTCGCCGCCACCGCCGAGATCGACGAGGTGCAGACGATCGAGCCGCCGCCGGCTGATATCATGCCGGGCAGCACGGCGCGCGTCATCAGGAACATCGAACGCACATTGACGGCATGCAGCCAGTCCCATTCCTGGACCGTCGTCTCCAGGAAGGGTTTTATCACGATGGTGCCGGCATGATTGAACAGCACGGTGACCGGGCCGAGCTTTTCGGTCGCCCCTTTCACCGCCGCCTCGACCTGCGCCTCGTCGGACACGTCGGCGACAAAATGCTCGGCGACATGGCCGCGCGCCCGGATCGTCGCTGCCGTGGCTGCGGCCGCATCGCCGTTGCGGTCGATGATCGCCACCTTGGCGCCCTCGGCGGCGAACAGCTCCGACGCCGCCCCGCCCATTCCCGTCGCGCCGCCCGAGATGATGGCAACCTTGCCGGCCAGTCTTGTGCCCATTTTTATGCTCCCCTGTTCGATGATTCCGCGTTTGTCGGCTGGGCGATGCTATCGCGTGCCCAGCCGACGGCCAATGCCCGAAGTGGGAGGCGAGAACGGGGCATAGGTCCATTCGGACGTCCAAGTGAAACGGACATGTCATGTCCATGGGCATCCGGATATGCCATTTCAGCAATCTGTTGCCATTATTCGGTCACCCATGAGAAAATAGTTCTGCATGTGGCCCAAAAATAGCAATCGACAAAGTCTACAAGTTTTATAGATTAACGGCCGAGACGGAGGTCGTTATGTCCTATACCCAGAACGCTCAGACTGATCGCAGCGCCCAGAGGCTGGCCAGTGCCCAGACCTTTCGCCCGGCCTATGCAGGCGCCTTCGCCTATGTCGTCTTTGCCCTTGCGTTCGTGTTCACCGGGGCTGTTGTCCTGGGCATCATTCCCTGAGCCGCAGGATTCAGGGCCAAGGGTAGCGTCCTACCGCTTCTGCGTAATTGGAGTTGAATGAACCGAATCCTGGTGCGCGTTCGCGCGCCCGGTGTGGTGCGATGCAAAATTTGCCGCACTCGTGATTCCAACGTGATGGAGATGGCAATGCCGATCGAGTTCACGCATGTTCCCGGAAAAGTTCATCCTGCCGGCGCCATTTCCACGGTGCCCTTCTTCTATGATTTTGCCGAGACCGCGACGAAGCTGTCGCTGATCGAGGATGTCGGTTTCCGAAAGATCGTCGTCGACGACCAGGCCGGGCTCCTGACCAATATGGATCTCGCCGCCCAGGTGCTGGATCGCACCTCTTCGCTGGAGGTCATCCTTGCGCATTGGGCGGGCGTGATCGAGCCGACGGTGGCGGCGCGGCAGCTGGCGTCGATAGGCGCGAAAAGCGGCGGGCGCCTGTCGCTCAGGATGCTGAGTGAGCCGCTCAACGACGACGATGCGGAGACGCGGCCCGTCGGTCATGCCGTTGTCTGGCAACGCATCGACGAATATCTGGTTCTGCTGAAGCGGCTGTGGTCGAACGACCGGCCCTTCGACCATGAGGGCACCTTTTACAGCATCAAGGGCGGTTATGTGCCGCGCAAGGGGCCAGACGGCGCCAGCTTGACCATTCGCATGGGCGGACAGTCCGGAACAGCGCTGAAGGTGGCCGGCAGGCATGCCGACGTCTTCGAGCTGGCGCCAGGCTCGATCGACGAGGTCCGGCAGCTTATGGAACGGGCGCGCGGCGCCGCCGCCGAACACGGTCGGGCGGGCAAGCTGCGCTTTGCGCTTCCGGTCGGGATTCACCATGGCCTTCGCGCCTCCGGCCACAGAGCCGTCGATGTTTCAGGGCCACCGGCGCAGGCCGCACTGTCGCTGCTGGCCTATGCCGGGCTTGGCATCGACGAATTCATGATCGTCGGTGTCGATACGCCGCGCGAGATCGCCACGGTTGGCCGGGAAACGCTCGCCTTGCTGCGCAACTCGCTGGTCCGTCGTGGTGAAGCCGATGCTTTCCAGCCCGGGGCGTATGCGTCTCGCCACGCGCAAGGGACGCATTCAGCAATCTGAGATCATTGGCTTTTCAGGGCCGAGGATGATGCAGACCAGCATTGCATCCGTGCCGTGGCATCAATGCGACGGCGCAAGATGCTGGGCGTCGTGCAGGCGACGATAGATGCCGTCGGCGCGGATCAGTTCGCTGTGCGACCCCTGCTCGACAATGCCGGAATCGGAGACGACGACGATGCGGTCGGCGCCACGGATCGTCGCCAGGCGATGGGCGATGACCAGCGTGGTGCGACCTTTGGCGAGTGCTGCCAGCGCCTTCTGGATTTCCCGCTCCGTCTGGGTGTCGAGCGCCGATGTCGCCTCGTCGAGGATCAGGATCGGCGGGTTCTTCAGGAACATGCGCGCGATCGCCAGCCGCTGCTTCTGGCCGCCTGAAAGCTTGACGCCGCGTTCGCCGATGATGGTGTCGTAGCCGGCCGGCAGGCCGGCGATCATGCCGTCGAGCTGGGCCCGCCGCGCGGCGTCGGCGATGGCCTCGTCGGAGGCGCCGAGACGGCCATAGGCGATGTTTTCACGAACCGAACCGCCAAACAGGAACACATCCTGCTGGACGATGCCGATCTGGCCGCGCAGCGAGGCCAGCGTCATGTCGCGGATGTCGATGCCGTCGATGCTGATCTGACCGGTGTCCACCTCATAGAAGCGCGGCAGCAGCGAGCAGATCGTGGTCTTGCCGGCGCCGGACGGACCGACGAAGGCGATGGTCTCACCCGCATGGATGGTCAGGTCTATCCCCTTCAGGACCGGCTTGCCGTCGCCATAGCCGAAGCCGACATCGCGATACTCGATGTCGCCCTTGAGGCTGCCGACAACCTTGGCGCCGGGACGGTCGGCAATGTCGGGTTCGGTGTCCAGAAGCTCCGTATAGCGCCGGAAGCCGGCAATGCCCTTGGGATAGGTTTCGATCACCGAATTGATCTTCTCGATTGGACGCACGAAGACGCCGACCAGAAGCAGGAAGCCGACGAAGCCGCCATTGCTGAGGTTTCCGGTGATGACGAGGTAGCTGCCGACGATCATGACCACGAGCTGGATCAGCCTGATGCCCATGTAGTTCAGTGAATTGCTGGCGGCCATGATCCGGTAGGCATCGAGCTTGGTCTGGCGATAGTTCTGGTTGTCGCGTGCGAACAGCGTGCGCTCATGCTCTTCATTGGCGAAGGCCTGCACCACGCGCATGCCGCCGACATTCTCCTCGATGCGGACGTTGAAGTCGCCGACGCGGCCATAGAGCGCCTGCCAGTTGCGCTCCATGCGCTCGCCATAGCGGATCGTCACCCAGGCGATGACAGGCACGATCACCACCGTGACCAGCGCCAATGGGATGTTGACCACGAACATCAGCGCGAACGCGCCGATGAAGGTCATGATGGCGATGAACAGGTCCTCGGGGCCGTGATGCGCGATCTCGCCGATCTCCTCGAGATCCTTGGTCACGCGGCCGACGAGGTGGCCGGTCTTGTGGTTGTCGTAGAAGCGGAAGGACAGTTTCTGCAAATGGTCGAAGCTTTTCCGACGCATCTCGGTCTCGATGTTGATGCCGAGCATATGGCCCCAATAGGTGACCACCGCCATCAGCACCGTGTTGAGCAGATAGATCACCAGCAGGCCTACCGCCGCCGCGATGATCAGCGCCCATTCCTGCCGCGGCAGAAGCTGGTCGACGAAGGAACGCACCGCCATCGGAAAGCCAAGCTCGAGCAGGCCGGCCAGCACGGCGCAGGAAAAGTCGAGTGCGAACAGCCCTTTCCAGGGGGCGTAGTAGGAAAGGAAGCGTCTGATCATCGAGGTGAACCGGAGACTTTCATCTGTATGCGGCGCGCACACGGGCGGTGCGCCGTCGGTGACACTGCTTATCGGCGCGGAATCCCTTGCGGCAATATGCCAGGGCCATTTCGGTACATCCCACGGCTTCCGGAATTCGACGTGCAGCCGGCTGTGCCAAAATTTTGTTGACTCAAAAACTCATCTAAATGTTGACTAATAAGGTCATGTTTCATAGTCAACCGGCATCGGCCGCCAAAAGCCAGATTGCTGGAACAGGGAGCCGCGCAGGAGAGAGGCCAGGACCGTGGCTGGAATTCATGCTGAGACAGCCTTCCACATCGAAGCGGTGCATTTCGCCGCCGGCGAGCGAACGCTGCCCTGCCTATTGCGGCGAACTCATCACGCTGAAGGACGGCAAGCTGCTGACGCGGGGCACCCCGGACCAGATCATGCAAGGCGATGTGCTCAAGGGCATTTTCGGCGTGGAGATGAGCGTGTTCGCGCACCCCGTCACCGGCCAGCCGATAGGCTATGTGCAGTGACTGGATTTGGTTGCGCCAAATAGGGAGCGGCACACCGCTGCGAGAATGAGGACGAAAACCTTGTCGAGAATTGGTCTGTTCGCCGCGCTGGTCGCATCCGCCGTCCTGTCGGCCGGTGGCGTTTGCGCTCAAGAACAGCCGGCCGGCAGTCCTCCTGTCGTCGAGACGCAGGCAGCACCGGCCGCGGCAGCACCAACCACGCCGGCACCGGCCTCCGTCGCTCCCGCGAATGGAGCGCCAGCCACGGCCGCGCCGGTGCAGGTGCCCGCGAATGCCACTGCCATTGACACTCCCACGGTCGGCGGCCCGGCGCCGTCACTGACCTTGCCGCACGATTTGTCGCCATGGGGAATGTTCATGGCCGCCGACATCGTGGTGAAGGGGGTGATGCTGGGCCTGGCGTTTGCCTCGCTCGTCACCTGGACGATATGGGTGGCCAAGTCGCTGGAAATCCTTGGTGGCAAGCTTCGCGCCGGGCGCGCCGCGCGCGCCATCGGCGACGCCGCGACGCTGACGCAGGCCGGCCGTGCGCTTGGCCACAACAGCGGACCCGGTGCCTTGCTGGTGCGGGCCGCCGAGGAAGAGGCCGCACTTTCGGCCGGCGCGCTAGACCATGTCTCCGGAGATGGGCTGAAGGAGCGCGTCGCGTCGCGTCTGTCGCGCATCGAGGCGGCGGCGTCGCGGCGCATGTCGCGCGGCACCGGCGTGCTGGCGACGATTGGATCGACCGCGCCTTTCGTCGGCCTGTTCGGCACCGTCTGGGGCATCATGAACGCCTTCATCGGCATATCGCAGGCGCAGACCACCAACCTCGCCGTCGTCGCGCCCGGCATTGCCGAGGCACTGCTCGCCACCGCCATGGGGCTGGTCGCCGCTATCCCGGCGGTCGTGATCTACAACGTCTTTGCGCGCTCCATAGCCGGCTACCGGCAGATTCTTGCCGATGCGTCGGCCGGTGTCGAACGGCTGGTCAGCCGGGACCTGGATTTCCGTACGGTTCCGCCGTTGAGCGCCGTGGCGGCGGAATGACGGAGCGGCGCGATGGCAAGTAGAATACACGAGAATCCGGAAGGCGATCTCGAGGAAAACCACGAGATCAACGTCACTCCCTTCATCGACGTCATCCTGGTGCTGCTGATCATCTTCATGGTCGCGGCCCCCCTGGCGACGGTCGATATCAATGTCGACCTGCCGGGCTCCACCGCGACGCCCGCGCCCCGGCCCGAGACGCCGCTGTTCCTGACGCTGAAGGACGATCTCACCCTGGCTGTTGGCAACGACACCGTGCCGCGCGCGGGCCTTGCCGCCGTCCTCGACGGCAGGACCAAGGGTGACAAGCAGACACGCATCTTCCTGCGCGCCGACAAGGCGGTCGCCTATGGCGACCTGATGGAGGCGATGAACCTGTTGCGCGGCGCCGGCTATCTGAAGATCGCGCTGGTCGGCCTGGAGACAATGCCATCCGCCGATGCCGCGGCGCCGGCCGCGGGCGGAGCGGCAGTGCCATGACCCAGCAGTCGGCCGCCCCCTCGGTTCAGCTGTCGCGCTTTGGCTGGCGCGACCTGGGCTTGTGGACGGCTGCCACCGCGCTTGTTCTCGGTGCGCATGTCGCTATCGCCTATGGGGTCCAGGAATGGAGTGACGCCGACGCGTCGGACGGTGGTCCGCCGCCAGCGATGGTGATCGACATGGCCCCCATGATGGTCGCGCCAGCCATCGAGGAACAGGCGGCGATGCTGGATCCGACCCCGCCCGACCAGAGGGAGCCTATAGAAACGCAGGAAACGATCACCACGGCGGAGCCTGTCACGGACCCATCGCCGGAGCCGGTGACCGAGGAAGCGGAGGCCGCTCCGTCCGACCCGGTAGCGCAAGCCCAACCGAGCGTCACCGAGCCTACTGATCAGCCCCCGCTGGACGAGGTCGTTCCGGACATCGTCCAGGCCGTCGCCCCTGACGTGGTCATTCCCTTGCCGCAGCCGAAACCGGTCGAAACGCAGGTCGAGAAAAAGAAGCCGGTTGAAGCCAAGGCCAAAAAGCCCGTCGACAAGCCCAAGCCCCGGCAGAAGAAGGAAAAGGCGGCGCCAGCCAAGACCGTTGTCACCGCAAGCGCGGATGTGAAGCCCTCGGCCAAGACGGCCGCGCCGAAGTCCGCCGAGGCGGCGTCGAGATCCGGTGACGACAGCAGGTGGAGTTCTCGTCTGGGAGCCTGGATCAAGCGGCATACACGCTATCCGAGAGCGGCGAGCGCGAGGCGCGTGGAGGGCAACCCGTATGTGACCTTTACGGTCGACGCATCCGGCCGGGTCCTCACCGCCAGACTTTCCCGCTCATCTGGTAGCGACGACCTCGATCGGGCGGCGCTGTCGGCCCTTCAGGGCGCCACGGTGCCGGCACCGCCACCCGAGAAGGTAGGCACGAGCATCCTCGCGCCTTTCGTGTTCAACCTGCCCAGGTAGAAGGCAATGGGAGCGGGCATTGCTGTCCGCCCCGATGGTGTTTCACGACCGCTGGCGCTCCTCCTGCGAGCGCCGCTCCTTCTTCTTGCGCCAGGGCGCATTGGCTTCCCAGTCGCCGGCCATGATGCAGCCATAAGGCAGCACCTCGTCGACGATCTCCGCCAGGCCGAAATGTTCGATCTGGCGGCGCATCGAGGCCGCGTTCTTGTAGGCGCTCGGCAGCTCGGAAATATCCGTTACGCCGGAGAAGAAGCGGGCATCGATGCCCTTCGTCTCCTCAGTGAAGATATCGGCGTCGCTGCGCCCCGCCTGCATGCGCCGGTGCTGGGTGCGCGAAAAATTGCGCCCGGCGCCGTGCGGCGAGAAGCCAAGTCCGTGCGCCGCGTTCCTGCCGCGCACGATCAACACCGGTTCCGCCATGTTGAGCGGGATCAGCGTCAGATCGGTCGCGTCATCGGCCCAGTTGTCGAAGGCCGGCGTGGCGCCCTTGCCGTGGTAGAACAGCCCGTCCGAACGGCGGAAGACGAAGTTGTGCTCGTTCCAGAACCGGTCCGACACCTTCGCCGACAGCTTTTCGGCCGCGAGATCATGGATCAGCATGTGGTTGCCCTTGGTCCATTCGCGGATCGTCTGCAGGGCCTCCCAATACTCATCGCCTTCCCGCGTATCGGCCGGGATCCAGGCGTTATGCGGCAAGGTTTCCGGCGACAGCGTCCTACGGACGCCCTCGGCGATCTTCATGCCCTTGCTGTAGAGCCGCGCGCCCGGCGAGCGCGAGCCGTGATGGGTGACCAGCGCCGTCTCGCCGCTCGACTTCAGGGTGCCGACATAGGCGAAATGGTTGCCGTCGCCCTGCGTGCCGAAATGCTCGATCGCGGCACTGGTCAGGTCGCGCAGCAACGGGTTGGCCTCGAAACGCTCGAAGACCTCCTTGGCCGGTCGGATCTGCTGGCCGCGCTGACGCCCGCCCGGCCCGAAATGGGTGACCCCATGAACGGCATCGAGCAATGCGGCAGGCGCGACGCCCGGAAATACCGAGATGGCCATCGAGCAGCAGATATCAGCCGAATGCATGCCGGGATGGATCGCCTCGGACACCGCGACGCCGCCAACCGGAATGGTGCCCAACGGACCAGCCGGGCAGGCATCCGGCATGATGGCGCCAGCGCGGACGACCGGCGTGCGCATCAGTTCGGTCATGGTGCGCGTGACCGCTTCGACGTTGGCCGTTTCCTCCGGCGTATCCGCCTGGATGTTCAGATGCAGCGGCACGGAGGCGGCCACCTGCAAAGCCACGGCCGGCGGCGGCGCGAAGCCACGCGCGACCTCCAGCGCATCGCCCTGCGATCCGCCGCTCTCCAGCACCGCGTTGGCGGCGGCCAGCGCTTTGCCGAACCACTTGCCCTGCCCCATGCCGGCGTCGATCAAATCCTGTCCACTCAAAATCTCGGTCATGTCTTTCACTTTCGGTACACTGCCCTGGGCAGTACTGCGTATTGCGGACTGGCGACAAGGGATCGGCAAGACAGTTACTGAGCTACTTTCCATCCTCGGATGGAAGGGATGGCTTGAACATCCGACCTTCCGCGACTTTCGTTGCGGACGCTCTATCCCTGTAGTCCTGCCTGCATTCGCCATTCATTCTCTTTCTCTCCGGCGGGCGACAAGTCGATGCGAGAAACCGATCGGTCAACCGACCGACGGGCGGATTCGAACCGCCAGATGCCAATGTATTCCCGCAGGCATTCGCCCTGTTCAATCGGCTGGCGACAAGGGTTGGCAAGACGGTGACTGCGCCACCTCGCTCCGCAGAGCGAGAGAGTGATTTGAACACCCGACCTCCCGCCTTTCGACGGGCGCGCTACCTGTAGTCCTGCCTGCATTCGCCATTCTATTACGTCGCCGCGGCGACAAGGGGTGATGAAACATCGGGAGTCCCGCTCGTGCCAGAGAGCGCCTGCAAGGTGAGGAGTCGAACCTCACGGAGCATCCCATTTGTGCTGTAGTTCCATCGGGCATTCGCTGCGGCTGTTTCTTGCGAGGTGTGACGACAAGTCTATTGTGAAACCTTATATTCCCGTTCTGACCGCTGAACTACGGAGCTGTTGCTCCGGCGGGAATCGAACCCGCGACCTGGAAGCCCTGTAGTTCCATCGGCATTCGTCATGCCCTGAATTTCGGGTGGTCCCGGCAAACGTAGCGCCGGGACCGTAGTTTAGAGTTCGACCGCCTCGATCGTGCGCACCCAATGGTCGGGGTCGCCGTTCGAGGTCAGCATCGTGCCGACCACGTCGAAGACGCGGTCGGAGAAGCCGCCGACATTCAGGATGTCGACTTGAGGCTTCGCCTGCGTCGTCGTGGAGGGCTGGATGTCGACGCAGACCAGCTTGGCTTCCGAGTTCAACGCCTTCAGCTTGCGCCATTCCTGCATCGTCGCCGTCCCCTGATGTGCATGCGCCGTAGCATCCACCCAGGACTGGTTGTCCGACACGAACACCACCAGGTCGACCTTGGCCTTCTCACGGACCAGCCGTGCCAGCGGCGCCGAACAGTTGGTTCCGCCACCACCGATGGCGGCAAGCTTCGCGGCGTTGGTCATCACCGTGTCGCGGGCGTTGAGGTGGATATCCACCACATCGTTCTCGAACGGCAGCACCCTGGCCGTCGGGTTGCGGCGCAGCATCGCGGCGGCCACCAGGGCAGCCACATCGATGCAACGCACGACCGACGTGGCGTCCTTGCGGTAACCGGTCGCCGGCGAGCTCATCGAGCCCGAGACGTCCGGACACACGACCACATTGCCGTCGACCTGCGGAACGTTGCCGAGCGCGATTTCCATCGCATCCTGCAGTGCGTCCTTGACCACGCCAGGCACCTCCGCGTCGGCCATGGTGAAGGCCACCATGAGCTGATACGGGAACACCCGGGCGCGCCGGATCTCTTCCGGGTTGCGCAGTCGCGCCGCCAGCTTCTCGGCGAACCCTTCCACTTTGAACACGCCGTTGCGGGCAAAAGTATTGAGATTCTGCCGCAGCATCTGCCATCCGGCTGTTTGCGCGACCTGCACCCAATGCGCTGGCGTCAGCGACATCGAGGTCAGCATCTGGAACGGCACGGCGGGCACAGGCAGCGACGGATCGCGTTTGAATGCCTCGAAGCTCTTCACCACCTCCGGCAGCGCCGCGACATCATGCGGCTTGCCGATCAGGTAGCCATAAAGCGCTTCATGCGATGCTGATTTCGGCTTCGGGTGAACCATCTTGATGACATCGGCCAGCGACGGATCATTGCCGACCGCAGCCCGCATGATCTCGAAGTCGGCCGCGTGCTCGAGCCACGCCTGGACAAGACGCTTCGGCCGGGTGCCCAGCGACTTGCGCCCGGTGGCGCCGGAACGCATCACCTGCACGAAGTTGCGCAGCATCTTGCCGTTCCGCACGATCCGCCCAAACGCACGGTTGAATTCGTCGCCCTGCATGCAGGACAGAACGGCCAGCAACAGTATCGGCATGTCCTTCATAAAACCCTGCTCGAAGGCGTGGACGGCGGTGCGTGCCAGGAACCCCGGCTCGACCTGCCAGGCGAGCTTCAGCATCTCGTCCAGCTGCTCGCGCGGCTCGGCATAGAAGGTCGCGTTGAACGTTCCCGTCGCCGCCAGCTGCGCCAGAGCCTGCTCAGGCGACGGGCGATAAGCCTGGGCGCCTTCATGGTTCCGAGCGTCAGCCGGCGGGAGCAGCTTTCCTGCAATCGTCGCAAACACGGATTTGTTCGCCATTGATCTCATCCTTCATTTTCACACCAGCATCATTGCAGGCAGCGTGCCAGTTGGACGGATGAGCGAGGGTCGGTTCACCGAAATTCACGTAACTAGCTGATCTTATTAAGAAATAAAAATTCTCTCCAAACCCTGAGGCCTCTGGTGCTGTCTAAGCAAGCGCCTGTATAATGATCCAAAAATATCCAGTTTTATATCATGGGATAAAATGAGAAGACGTGTTGCGATCGGCATTCTTGGTACGACGCTTGATGCGAGCGGGCGGGACGATCGCTGGAAAAGATGGCGACCGACGGTAGCGCTGTGCCAGCAGCCGGGGCTTTTCATCGATCGGCTGGAATTGATTCACGACGTTCACTCGCAGCGGCTGGCCAGTCAGATCATTGCCGACATCGAGCAGGTTTCCCCGGCGACCGAGGTGAGGCCGCACATCGTCGGCATGAAGGATCATTGGGATTTCAGCGAAGTCTATACCGCGCTGCGCGACTTCGCTCGCGCCTATACATTCGATCCCGAGAAGGAAGATTACCTCGTCAACATCACCACCGGCACTCATGTCGCCCAGATCTGCTGGTTCCTGCTCACCGAGGCCCATTTCATTCCTGCGCGGTTGTTGCAGCTTTCGCCACGCAAGGAGGGACGTGACGACGCATCGGGCAGCCATTCGATCATCGACCTCGACCTGTCCCGCTACGACGCGATCGCCACGCGCTTTACGGCCGAGCGCGACGAGGCGACATCGTTCCTGAAATCGGGCATCGCCACACGCAATCCCGCCTTCAACCAGATGATCGACCAGATAGAGAAGGTGACGATCCGCTCTCGGGCGCCGGTCTTGCTCACCGGTCCGACGGGCGCGGGCAAGTCGCAGCTGGCGAGGCGCATCTATGAGTTGAAGAAGGCGCAGCGGCAGGTCTCCGGCGCTTTCATCGAGGTCAATTGTGCGACGCTGCGCGGCGACCAGGCGATGTCGACGCTGTTCGGCCACGTCAAGGGCGCCTTCACCGGCGCCCAGAACGAGCGCGCCGGGCTGATGAAATCGGCCAACAAAGGCGTGCTGTTCCTCGACGAGATCGGCGAACTCGGCCTCGACGAGCAGGCCATGTGCCTCAGGGCCATCGAGGAAAAGCGCTTCCTGCCGGTCGGCGCCGACCAGGACGTGACGTCGGATTTCCAGCTTCTGGCCGGCACCAATCGCGATCTGTCGATCGGCGTGAAGGAGGGCAGGTTCCGCGAGGACCTGTTCGCTCGGCTAAACCTGTGGACCTTCCAGTTGCCGGCGCTGCGCGACCGCAAGGAAGATATCGAGCCCAATCTCGAATTCGAGCTGCGCCGCTTCAGCGAGCGCGAGGGACAGAACGTCACCTTCAACAAGGAAGCGCGCGACCTTTACCTGAAATTCGCCATCGCGCCGGAGGCGATGTGGCGGGCGAATTTCCGCGACCTCTCGGCATCCATCACCCGCATGGCGACGCTGGCGCCGCTCGGCCGCATCAACGAGGAGACGGTGCGCGACGAGACCGAGCGGCTCGGCGTCTTGTGGCGCGCCGGCGATGCCGGTGACCGCGACGCCATTCTGGCGGAAATTCTCGGACCTGAGCGGCAAAGCCGGATCGACATCTTCGACCGGGCGCAATTGGCGACCGTGCTGGAGGTTTGCCGCGACAGCAATTCGATCAGCGCGGCCGGGCGAAAACTGTTCGCCGTCTCGAGGCTGCAGAAGACCAGCGGCAATGATGCCGACCGCTTGCGAAAGTACCTCATGCGGTTCGATCTCAGCTTCGAGGATATTGCCCGGCGATGATCGGCACCGCGCGTCGATTTGGCAAGCGATGCTCCCTGCCTCCGGCAATTGCGGTGACAGCACTGTTCGTTGTAGCCATTCCGGCAGCTTGATTTCAGAGGAGGCGCAGCATGGACCGATTCACCGGCGGTTGCCAGTGCGGCGACGTCCGCATCGTGGCGTCGGGAGCCCCATACCGGGTCGGCATTTGTCACTGTCTCGACTGCCGCAAGCATCACGGGGCGCTTTTCTACGCTGCCGCTGTGTTCCCGCAGGATGCGGTGATGATCGAGGGCGAGACACGTGATTACCTCGGGCGGTTTTTCTGCCCCCGCTGCGGCTCGTCCGTTTTCGCGCGCAGCGCGGACGAAATCGAAGTGCACCTGGGATCGCTGGATGCCCCTGACCAATTCATGCCGACCTACGAAAGCTGGACCGTCCGTCGCGAGTCCTGGTTGCCGCCGTTTCCGTTCACGAGGCGATACGAGCGCGGTCGTGACGACGACACAGATCGCTTCGAGGGATAGGTCGCACGAGCGGTAGCTTTCGGATCGAACGACGCGTCACTCCGGCAGACCGGCCTTGTGGTAGCCGTCGACGAAATGCTCAAGCGTCGCTGCGTCGCGGAATGGCTCGGTCGTCGCCCAGTGGCGGGTTGTGAAACGCGGGTTGCCGACGAGGAACAGTTCGACCTCGGCGCGCGCCTCGTCGAGCCGGCCGAGTTGCGCCAAGCTCGCCGCCAGGAAGCGGCGTGAGCTTGTCCGATAGGTCTCGTCCCTGCGCAGCGTTTCGATAGCGGCTTCGTATTCGCGCGCCGCATATTGCGCCTGCCCGAGCGTCAGATAGTACCAGCTTGCCGGGAAAGGATTCAGCCGGAACGCCTTGCGAATATGCTCAAGGCCCTCTTCGACCCGCCCGGCCAGGACCGCGATGTCGGACAATGCCGCCCAGGTGTCGGCCTCGTTCGGATCGAGCTCGATTGCCCTGGCGAATTCCGCATCCGCCTCGGCGAAGCTGCGCTCATAGGCAAGCAGGTAAGCCAGGATCCAGCGGCAGCCAGCATCATTGGGATCGATCGCCACGGCCCTGCGCGCCAGCTCCAAAGCAACGTTTCGGTCAGCTTCCGTTGGCCCGCCGGAATGCACCCAGCCCATCCAGTGGTTGATGGCAAGCCAGCGATAGGGCTCAGCGTATTCCGGATCGAGCGAAACCGCACGGGTGAGCATCAGATGCGCTTCCCTTGCCATCTGCGGCGAATCGTCGATCAGCTTGCGCGCCCGCACGCAGAGATCGTAAGCCTCGAGATTCCTGGGTCGGTTGCGCGGCGACGTTGCGCGCAGCCGGCCGAGCAAAGCCTCCACGATCTTGGCTGTCACCTCGTCCTGAACAGCAAAGATATCTTCCAGGCCGCGATCGAAGCGTTCGGCCCATAGATGATCGCCGCTTTCCGCGTCGACCAGTTTTGCATTGATGCGCACGCGCCCGGCGGCGCGTCTTGCACTACCCTCCAGCAGGTAGCGCACGCCAAGATCCCTTGCGATCTCGCGCACATCCATGACCTTTCCCTTGTAGGCAAAGACCGAGTTGCGCGCGATAACGAACAGGCCGGCGCTCCTGGACAGGTCGGTGATCAGGTCTTCGGTCAATCCATCGGCGAAGGATTCCTGCTCGGGATCGTTGCTGACATTGACGAAGGGCAGCACGGCTATCGATGGTTTGTCGGGCAGCGGCAGAGGTTTTCGCTTCGCGTCACCGAGCCGTTCGATGGCCCCCGTGAAGCGGTAGCCGACGCGCGGAACCGTTGATATCCATTCACCGCCGACAGCGGGCGAACCCAGCAGCTTGCGCAACTGCGCGATCTGGACGGTGAGGTTGCCTTCCTCGACGGCGGTGCCCGGCCAGGCCGCGTCCATCAATTCGGCCTTGCCCAGGATTTCGCCGGGCCGACCGACGAGCGCCGCGAGCAGCTTCAGCCCGCGATAGCCAACGGCAACGGGAACATCGCTCCGAAGCAGCGTTCCCGCATCCGGATCAAGCACGAACGGACCAAAGGCAAAGCGCGATCCCTGCATAGGGCGCATCTATAGCCCGTTTGGAAGTTTTGAGAACTATTTGGGAGGGCTTAATTACGGCGCTGACCGTATCCAGCAGAATTCAACCTCTTTCAGCTCGGTCACATGGAGGTTGCTGTGAAGGATACTCTTGCATCGGCACCGCATCGCGCAGTACGGCCGGGAACGGTCGTGGAGCCGGCGGCCATGGAGCCGGCGGACGTGTCGCGGCGTCGCTACAGCCTGGCGACCCTGCGAAGCATGATCGCGACCTGGCGCGAGCGGACACGCTATCGCTGGGAACTCAAGCGGATGGCGAAGGACAATCCCCATTTGATCGATGATATCGGCCTGACGAGACTGCAGGTCGAGGAGGAGATCGCCAAGCTGCCCTTCTGGCAACGATAAGGCGGATATGCAGACCCGGCCTCGACGACCAAGCGATATGCTTCGCATCAGCTCCTGTCTATCGATAGGCCTGCGACTGGCAGAGGGCTTCGACCTGTTCCAGGTAGAAACGGCACTTCATGCGAAGGCTCCGCAGGCCCGGGTCGCCGGCTCCGTTGATATCGATTGTCCGCATCAAGAAATCGAAATGAGCGTGAAATGCATCCACCGCGCCCCAGAGGTTGTCGGCATGGCATGTATAGGCAATTGCCCGTGAAACGAGCCGGCGCGCCTCAGTGCGGGCGTCATCGGGTGAGTCCGGCCGTCTGCCGATCATATCTCTAAGTCGGCTAAATACATCATCTGTATCGATGCCCGTGATGGGTGCCATCATGTTCATGCGTGGTATCCCCCTATGCTGCTGCAGGCCGATGTCCGCCCTTCAGGGCAGGATGCGATCAATGCCGGAACTATCGTGGCGTCGCTTGGTCGGCCCCTGATGATGTTGGCCACCTTGGCGTCGGCTTGCTCAAGCCAATAGGCCATCTGGACGCGATCGAGGCGGGCCGCGGCCGTTTTCAGGGACGGCAGCAGGCTTTGCAGCGCGCACAGTATCTCCCATCGGCTCATTCCAGGCACAGAGCCTGTCTCTGCGTTCGAAACCGCCATCGGCATTTTTGCTACGCTCTCCTTGGCTGAGCGTGACTGTCCCCTGGATGGGCCTTGGGATACCGCGGCTCGCTGCCAAATCTCGCGTGCCGTGCCGGCCGTGCGCCGCGAAGAACGTCGAAGGCTTCCGCATAAGCCATGCCCAGCAGATAGGAGATCATTGGGAAACGGCCCGCTTCCGCCATCTGGACGAGCTCATTGGTCATCGTAGCAATGTATTGGAGGCTGTCGATTTCCGACTGACGTAACGATTGATTTGCCACGTGTGGCTCCTGTCAATTGGGTGAAACTCTAGGAACGCTTACTGGCAACTAAGTGTACTGATGCATAATGGTTGCGGATTGCCCGCTTTGACTGCGTCTTTTGTCCACCTCCTTATTCTACTGCCAGGTCTAAAGTCCTTGATCCGATACTCTAGTTGATCGACTGGCCCGCGTCGGGCGAATCTTTTGCCGGGGCGGCGATGGTCAAGGCGTAGATCGGCGCGTCGGTGAGGCGATCGAGGCCCAGCAGCCGCTTGATTGACGAATGGCACAGCGCTGCCGTGGGACACGCCGACAGGCCATGCCTTGTCGCTGCCAGCATGATGTTCTGGCCGATATGGCCGGCTTCGATCAGCACGACACGGTAGGCATTGGCGTCCTCGTATTTCCACATCGTGCGATCAAGTTTTGCGCAGAGCAGGATCAGGCAGGGCATTGCGTCTCCCCATTCCTGCCCGCCGATCAATTCGGAGATTTTCGGCACATGGTTTGCCGAGATCCGGCCAAGGTCGTGGTCGGCGGCGGAATAGTGGTAGACGCCGGGGTCCAGGCCCTCCACCGCCAGCGCGACGACATAGGCTTCGTAGGGATTCCTGGCGCCGCCCGAAGGGGTCATGCCGAGCGGCAGGGACCCTACGCAGTTGGTCGTCTCGCCGGTGATGCCCATGCCGGCGAACAGGCAGTCCGAGAGCTGTCTGGCCGTGATGGTGGGCGCTCCCGCAGTGCGGTTGGTGCGGCGCTGGGCCATAAGCGCGAGAAGATCATTGTCGTCCAGCGCGTTCGGCAATCGAATGGCGCCGGGCGAATTCCTGAGCATGAGCTCGGGCTGCGGAATATGACCGGCGCGCTTGACCTGCCGTTCTTCCGATTGCTCGATGGTGATGAATTCACTGTCCTGGACGCAGAAGTGCATCAATGCGGTCGGCAGGCCCCAGCCCCATTGCCCCGAAAACTGCGCCTCCTGCTCGGCGAGCTGCGAGCCGGCTGTGACCAGGGCGGAAAAGTCGACCAATTGGGGAACTACAGCCTTCAACTCGGAGCGTGACCAGCCCTTGGCGCGGGCGATATCAGCCGGAGACGCCCATTCGTCCCATGAGGCGAGAAGGCCGATAACCTCGGAACTGCATTCGAACACGCTCTTGGTGAGAAAGTTGCAAGCCGTGACCTTGTCTTGCCCGGGGTAGAAAACCAGCGTTTTTGAGGAGCGCATTTTCATTGGTCGACGCCATTGCCAGAGCGGGGCGTCGACGAGCCATGGCTTGTCGACGCCCCATGATTTCAGCGCTTGTTGTAGTGCATGCCCTGGGAGAAGAAGACGGTCTGCGTGCCAGCGGCAATCGTCAACTTCGGAGCGGTGTTCACTTTCTTCGCCATTTTCATCCCTTTCCCTGACCCCCCAAATGGGATCTACGAAAGGAAACGTAGTGTTGAAGAAGTTAATGGTTTATTAAAATTACAGTAGAGTATCAGATGAAGGGTTCAATCTGAACTTTTGTTGCTTTTGTACAAACTTCATAAACTTATTTTACTCCGACCTGGAGTAGGATGCCTCAAGTATATGCTCTTTTCGGATATCTTATCCTCATTTAGCATAACAAGCTGCGGTTGAGGTCGGTTATCTGACGCCATCCCTGGTAAGGCTGACCACGAGTTGATCGACATCGGGGTCATCAAGGCTGATGACGTGAGCCATCCGGATCGCATGTCTGGGACTAATGTTGGAAACTTCTTGGCGCATGATAACAGAGACAAATGCCGGTCCGGACTCGGTCAACAGCATCGCCTTTCCCGTCAGGACCGGTTCCGAGATGGGTGCCCACTGGACCGAGATGAGCGACGGCTCGCCGGTCTGCCGGCGATTGACCCCGCTGAAATAGATCCAATTCAGGCGTGCGATCGCCACCCCGTAGTGATTGCCGCGTGCACGGGCCCATGTCGATCCGCGGCGTTCGGACCATCCAGTCACTCTCCTGAATGTGACCAGCTCCGCGTCGCGCCGGACAAAGGTCACCGACCGCACCAACAGGTCGGCGCGACCCGGGATGGAGAAGTAGGTGAAATAGGTTCCCCCCGCTATCGATGGGCTCGGCGGGCGTATCAACTGCTTGAACAGGCTTTCGGAAACGGCAGGCAAGCCCGGAACCCCCGCTGCCGAACCGCCGTGGTCCTGGTACAGTTCGGCCTCGTCGATATGGAAGTAGTCGCATATGAGCTTGGCCGTGGCCTTGTTTGGAACAGTCTGGCCTTGCAGGTAGCGCTCGAACTGCGTGCGGTTGATGCGCAGTTCCCGGCATACCGCGCTTACCGAGGCATGGTCCTTACACAGCCGTCTAAGGTTCGCAGCGATATTCTCGCGAATGGGCACTTCATTGCTTCCGCAGGCGGAGTCATAATTTTGCTGGAAACCCATATAGCGTTTTCGGCCGCCCCACCGAACGCCGTGACGCAACGCACAGAAAAAACTGATACAATCGGCCGACAATAACCGGGTGGCTGTCAAAACAAATAGCAGGACCCCGATGGCGACCACCGCCATAAGTCCAATTGACAACCAGGTGGCCAGATGCCGGACGCGATGGTCAGGGATGAAGCCAAGGCGCCGAAGCCGGCTGGCAGCGTCGCGTCGTCGGCAGCCGGCCCCGCGCGACGGAGTTCCGGCCACTCGTTCGACAGGGCAGGCTACGGTGCCAGGAGGATCTCAGCGCCCGCCTGTTCGTCGAACAAAACTGAATAGCCGCGCTTGAGCGCTACGCTCGAGAGGGCGTTCGCCATCACGTCGTCCGGGGTCTCGAAATCGCCAGTCAGGATACGCAACTCTTCCACGGCCTTGGCCGTCGACACGAAATGTCCAACCGCCTGGTCGTGCTTGCAAGCGTCAACCACGCAAAGCAAGTCAATCATTTCGAAGCCGCGCATGTCCAGCCTCCAAAAGTCTGTTCCTTCGGTCAATGAACGTAGCCGTGGGCAATAACGTTCCCGGGCGGGTCAGTTTCGCCTCGGCTAGCGTGTCGCCTTCCGCGATCACGCCATGTCCGCACCCCGGCGACTCGGCCATATCTGTCTTGCGGCGGACCTGTCGATCCGCCGGCTGGCGTCCCTTCAGTTACTCCGATCTGATGGGACGTCAGCCACTCGAACATGTGACGCCGACAACTCAGCTGAATCGGGCAAATGCAGGTTGAAAAATCCGCTGGTGGAGCTGAGGAGGATCGAACTCCTGACCTCGTCATTGCGAACGACGCGCTCTCCCAGCTGAGCTACAGCCCCGTCCAGCGGATGGCGCATTTATGGGGCGGCGCGGTTTCCTGTCAAGGCGGCGCCTTGCCGAAATTTCCCCCTTGCCAACCGCGGGCCGGACATGCGGCGGAAGGCGGCCCTTGCCGGTTTGGCCAGCAGTGGCTACATGTCGGCAACAATCGGAGACCGGCATGCTCGCCCTTATTCAAACAATCGTCATGGCGCTTGACCTCTACTGGTGGATCATCATCGCCTCGGCGATCTTTTCCTGGCTCTACGCCTTCAACGTGGTCAATTCGAAAAACCAGTTCGTCGGCAGCATCGGCAACATGCTCTACCGGCTGACCGAGCCTGCCTTGCGGCCGATCCGCCGCTTCATGCCGGATCTGGGCGGCATCGACATCTCGCCGATCATCCTGCTACTGCTCCTCTTCTTCGTCAGGCAGTTCATTCTCACCACGGTAGCGCCGCTGGTCCTGTGAGCCCGGCGATTGCATGAGCGCGCCGTTCCGCACCCGCGAGAACGGCATCGAGCTGTTCGTCCGGCTGACACCGAAGTCTTCCATGGACCGGCTTGAAGGCATCGAGACATCGGCGGATGGGCGAAGCCATTTGAAGGCGCGGGTTCGCGCCGTGCCGGAAAACGGCGCCGCCAACACGGCGCTGGAAAGACTGGTCGGCAAGACGCTTGGCGTACCGGCATCGGCTGTCTCGGTCGTCGCCGGCGGCACCGCCAGGTTGAAGACGCTGCGCGTTGTCGGCGAGCCGGCGACGTTGGCAAGGAGCGTTGAGGCGCTCAGCGCATAAAGCTCTGTTCTGCCAGGCAGTGCCCCTCACCCGACCGCTTCGCGGCCACCTTCTCCCCGCTGGGGAGGAGAGGAAGGCGTGGGCGCAGCGTACTCCTCTCCCCTTGGGGAGAGGCCGGATTGCCCCGAATTGCTCTTCGCAATTCGATTGGCGATCGGGTGAGGGGGCTATTTGCACCGCAATGCAACCCTTCTGGCCCCAGAAGCTCAATCCCCCAGCGGCAGGCGGGGATCGTCTACCTTCAGCGTGTTCACGCTCTGCTTGATGCGGCGCAGGTTCTCCAGCACCTTCGGGCCGCGTGTCTCCGCGACCGACGTGACGATCATGTCGACGATCGCCAGCAGCGCGTAGCGCGACGAGGTCGGCTTGTAGATGTTGCCATCCTCGAGCGGTTGCCACTGGATGACCGTGTCGGCGGTTTTGGCAAGCGCTGAGTCCGGCGCCGTGATGGCGACCGTGGTGGCGCCATATTGCTGGGCGACCTGCACCGCCTCGATGACGGATCGCGCATAGCCGGAAACCGAAAAGGCGACCACGGTTGTGTCCGGCGTGGCAACGGCGGCGTACATGCGCTGCAACTGACCATCGATCTGCGCCAGCACCGACACGCCCAGCCTGAACAGCCGGTTCTGCATCTCGGTAGCCATCATCGATGAAATGCCGCCGGAGCCGATGCACAGCACATTGCCGGAGGTCGCGATGCGCGCGGCGACGTCGACCAGCGTCGTCATGTCGAGGTTCTCGCTGGTACGCTGGATGGATGCGATCGCGGCTTCGGTGATGGCGGAGGCGATGCGCTGCTCGCGGGCATCGCGGCTCAGCGGTTCGGGCGACAGGTACTGGCCGCCGATGGCGATGGCCTGCGCCAGATAGAACTTGAAATCGCGCAGGCCCTCGCAGCCGAGATTGCGGCAGAAGCGGGTCACCGTCGGCTCGCTGACGCCGACGCGCGCGGCAATCTCCGAGATCGCCGCCTTGGATGCGAAGTCGAGATCGGACAGCACGAGGTTCGCCAGCCGGCGATCCGACTTGGTGCCGTCCTGCGACATCAGCTGCAGGCGCGTGATGATGTCGGCCGGCGTTTTCATGCTTGTGTTTTCACAGCGGCAGGCCTGACGCCTTGTCGAACAAATGTACGTTGCCGGGGTCGACGGTCACCGGCAGCAGGTCGCCGGGGCGCGCATGAACCCTGTCGCGGAACACGGCGCGCACTGTGTCGGCGCCAATGGTGCCGTAGATATGGGTCTCGGAGCCGGTCGGCTCGACCACGTCGACCTTGATCGCCATCGCGTCCTCGGCCTCGCCGATGACGAAGTGCTCGGGCCGGATGCCGGCTTCCACCACGCCGGCCGCCGGCGCGGCCTTGCCGGCAAGCACTAGCCGCCCGCCACCGGCCGACTCGAACCAGCTTTTCTCAGGCGCTGCTTTGAGCGTTCCGGAAACAAAACTCATCGACGGGGAGCCGAGGAAGCTGGCGACGAATTTGTTGGCCGGCCTGTCGTAGAGCTCCAGCGGCGGCCCGACCTGCTGGATCTTGCCGCGGTCCATCACCACGATGCGGTCGGCCATGGTCATGGCCTCGATCTGGTCATGGGTGACATAGACGATGGTCGACTTCAGTCGCTGGTGCAGCGCCTTGATCTCGGTGCGCATCTGGACGCGCAATTGCGCATCAAGGTTGGACAGCGGCTCGTCGAACAGGAAGACCGACGGCTCCCGCACGATGGCGCGGCCCATGGCGACGCGCTGGCGCTGGCCGCCCGACAATTGCCGGGGATAGCGGTCGAGATAGGAGAAGAGGTTCAGCACGCCCGACGCCTTCTTGACCTTGTCGTCGATGGCAGTCCGGGTTTCGCCGCGGATCTTGGGGCCAAAGCCGATATTGTCCGATGCCTTCAGGTGCGGAAACAGCGCATAGGACTGGAAGACCATGGCGATGTTGCGTTTCTGCGGCGGCAGTTCGTTGGCGCGCACGCCGCCGATCAGCAGGTCGCCTGAGCTGATCGTCTCCAACCCGGCCAGCATGCGCAGCAAGGTCGACTTGCCGCAGCCCGATGGCCCGACCAGCACGACGAACTCGCCGCTCTTGATGTCGAGGCTGATGTTTTCGAGGATCTTGTGCTGCCCGAACGATTTCGACAGGTCGCGAAACTCGACGTCGGTCATGGTCACGCTCCCAATATGTCGTCGATGAAGGGCAGGCAGCCAGCCGTCAGCCCGGCATCCACCGGCATCACCACGCCGGTTATGCCCGATGCGCGCTCGGATGCAAGGAAAGCCACGGCCTCGGCCACTTCCGAAGCATTGACGATGCGGCCAAGCGGGTAGAGCCGCTGCAGCTTGCCGAGGATTTCGGGGTCCTTGGCAAGGCGATGGTCCCAGGCGGCGGTGCGGATCGAGCCCGGGCAGACCACATTGGCGCGCAGGCCGCTGCGGCCGAGTTCGACGGCAATCGCTTTTGCATAGGCGTTGATGCCGGCCTTGGCCGCCGCATAGGCGGGGTTGCCGAAGTGCGCGATGGCATTGACCGAGGAGATGAAGACGACGCTGCCGGAGCCTCGGCCAGCCATCGCCTTGACCAGCGGATCGGCGAAATGCATCACGCCGGTCAGGTTGAGGTCGAGTTCCTGTTCGATCTTGTCCGGCGTCAGGGCGGACAATGTCTCGGCGCGCGTCCAGCCGGCATTGTTGATGAGGATATCCGGCACGCCATCCTTGTCGAGGACCGCGCTGATCGCCCCCTCGATCGAAGCCCGCTCGAGAAGGTTGAAGACATGGCGGGAGGCAAGGTGCGGGCTCGTCAACGCCTCGCTCGACTGGTCGCAGCCGATGACCCGTGCGCCCCTCTGCGCCATCAGCGCCACGATCGCCGAGCCGAGGCCGCCGCCGGCGCCGGTCACCACGACAGTCTTGCCTTCGAACTCGGCTTTCGAACCCACCGTGCGACACCCCTTGGGATCCCTGACAATTGCCGTCAGAGCTAGTGCAGAGAATGTAATTAAGCAACAGAATAATCTTCTTGCAAGCCACCAAATGATCGATAATGTAGGAAAGTCACACAATCTTTCGTCGTCCAATGGCGGGAGGGCGCAGAAGCGCAAATCAAATGGGAGACATCGAATGAACCTTGCAAAATGGACTGTCGGCCTGATGGCCGGAATGAGCTTGATGGCGCTCGCGGCGCAGGCGGATGCCGGCGAGGTGCGGGTCACCGTCGCCGAATACAGCGCCAAGACCGGTCCCTATTTCGAGGGCGTCAAAAAGGAATTCGAGGCGGCGAACCCCGGCATCACCGTCAAGTTCGAGGTGGTGCCGTGGGATGTTCTCCTCCAGAAGCTGACCACCGACATCACCGCCGGCACCAATGCCGACCTGTCGATCATCGGCACGCGCTGGCTGATCGATTTCGTCCAGCAGGGCGTCGCCGAGCCACTGGACAGCTACATCACACCTGATTTCAAGGGCCGCTTCATCGACACCTTCATGTCGCCGTCGATCATGGAGGGCAAGACCTACGGCCTGCCGATCGCGGCTTCGGCGCGCGCCATGTACTACAACAAGGAACTCTTCGAGAAGGCCGGCATCGCCAAGCCGCCGGCAACCTGGACCGAGTTGCAGGAAGACGCCCGCAAGATCAAGGCGCTGGGCTCCGGCACCTTCGGTTTCGGCCTGCAGGGCAAGGAGATCGAGACCGACGTCTATTACTACTACGTAATGTGGTCCCAGGGCACCGAGATCCTCAACAAGGACGGCACGTCGGGGCTGGGCACGCCTGGCGCTCTCGAAGCCGCCAAGCTCTACAAGTCGATGATCGACGAAGGGCTGACCGAGCCGGGCGTCACCTCCAACAACCGCGAGGACGTGCAGAACCTGTTCAAGCAGGGCAAGGTCGGCATGATGATTACCGCACCCTTCCTGTCCAACCAGATCAAGGACGAGGCGCCGAAACTGAAATATGGCGTGGCGGCTATCCCGGCTGGACCGACCGGCGCGCGCGGCACCTATGGCGTGACGGATTCCATTATCATGTTCAAGAACTCCAAGAACAAGGATGAGGCCTGGAAGCTGCTCGACTTCCTGTTCACCAAGGAACAGCGCGCCAAGTTCACGCAAGGCGAAGGCTTCCTGCCGGTGAACAAGGAAGAGGCGAAAATGGACTACTATGTGAACAATGCCGATCTGGCGGCGTTCACCGCGCTGCTGCCGGATGCCCGCTTCGCGCCGGTCATTCCGGGCTGGGAAGAGGTCGCGCAGATCACGTCAGATGCCATGCAGAAGATCTACCTCGGCGGCGACCCCGAGGCAGGCTTGAAGGATGCAGCGGCGAAGGCCAACGCGGTGCTCAAGAAATAAGGGCGTACTCCCTGCGCCCCGTGGCGCGCCCCGATCATCGGGCGCGCCACCTCTTCCGAACACGCTGTCCTGTTTCCATCCGAAGTTCGTTGGACGAGCGGCACGATTTCGGCTTCACATCCACCACATCAGGGTCCTGGCCAGCCGATGCAGAATCGTTTCCTGCCCTATCTCCTGACCCTGCCCAGCCTGTTCCTGGCGGCGGTGGTCATCTTCTGGCCGGTCTGGGACCTGATCCAGATTTCGCTCCACGATGTGAACCGTTTTGGCCAGCTGCGCGAGCTCAACGATTTCGGCAACTACCAGGCCTTCCTCGCCGATCCCGACTTCCTCTCGGCGCTGCTGCGCACCGGCTTGTGGACCGTCCTGGTGGTTGGCGGCGCGCTGCTGGTATCGGTGCCCGTGGCGATGATCCTCAACACCGACTTCTATGGCCGCGGCCTCGCCCGCGTCATCATCATGCTGCCCTGGGCGGTCTCGCTCACCATGACGGCGGTGGTCTGGCGCTGGGCGCTGAACGGCGAAAGCGGCATGCTGAATTCCGCGCTGATGGGGCTCGGCCTGATCCATGAGAACATCCAGTGGCTGGCGCGGGCCGAGACGGCGTTCCCGATGCAGGTGCTGATCGGCATCCTGGTGACGGTGCCGTTCACGACGACCATCTTCCTCGGCGGCCTGTCATCGATCCCCGAGGACCTCTACGAGGCGGCGGCACTTGAGGGCGCGACGCCCGTGCAGCAATTCCGGGAGATTACCTTCCCGCTGCTGAAGCCGTTCATCAACATCGCCATCGTGCTCAACACGATCTATGTCTTCAATTCCTTCCCGATCATCTGGGTGATGACGCAGGGCGGGCCGGCCAACTCGACCGACATCCTGGTCACCCATCTCTACAAGCTGGCCTTCCGCATCGGCAAGCTGGGGGAAGCGTCGGCCGTGTCGCTGGTGATGCTGGCCATATTGCTGGTCTTCACCATGATCTATGTGCGGCTGGCGATGCGGGAGCAACGCGCATGAACAGCAAGCTGAAGCGTACCGTCATCGCCTGGCTGCTGCTGGCGCCGCTGATCGTGGTGACGATCTTTCCCTTCGCCGTGATGTTCCTCACCGCGGTCAAGCCAAGGCAGGAAGTGCTGTCGCCGACCTGGTGGCCGAGCGAGTTCCGCTGGTCGAACTTTTCCGACATGTGGGTGGCGACCGGCTTTGGCCAGGCGCTCGCCAACTCGCTCTACGTGTCGATCATCGCCACGGTCGGCGCCATCATCATCTCCGTTCCCGCCGCCTACTCCATGTCGCGATTTCGCTTCGCCGGCTACGGTGCCTTCCGCCAGTTCCTGCTGATCTCGCAGATGATCTCGCCGATCGTGCTGGTGCTCGGCCTGTTCCGCCTGATGGCCGCCTGGGGCCTGATCGAAAGCACGACTGCGCTCGGCGTCATCTACATGGCGTTCAACGTCGCTTTCACCGTATGGATGCTGCAAAGCTACTTCGACACCATTCCGCGCGATCTCGAGGAAGCCGCCTGGATGGAAGGCGCCGGCCGCTGGCTGACCTTGCGCAAAGTGTTCCTGCCGCTATGCCTGCCGGCGATCGCGGTGACCGCCATCTTCACCTTCATCAATGCCTGGAACGAATTCGTCGTGGCGCTCACCATGCTGCGCAGCCAGGAGAGCTACACCTTGCCGATCCAGGTGTTTTCGCTGGTCGCCGGCCGCTACACGATCGAATGGCACCATGTGATGGCCGCGACGCTGCTCGCGACCTTGCCGGTGGCGATCCTGTTCATCTGGCTGCAGCGCTATCTGGTCCGGGGCCTGGCGCTCGGGGCGGTCAAGTAGCCGCGCCGAATGGAATTTTGGATGTCACACAAACATGTGTCCGGGTCGTCGCATGCATCGCTGTCGCCACAGCCGATGATCTCGTCTACATGCCCAGCCGCAACGAACCCGAACTGAGAAGCGAAGCGGAATTCCAAACATGCGCATCTTCACCGCCTCGCTGGCGACGGAAACCAACACCTTCTCGCCGGTGCCGACCGACCGGGCTTCATTCGATATGGCCTTCTATGCAGGTCCCGGCAAGCATCCGGAAACGCCGACGTTGTGCTCCTCGCCGATCGTCGCCTTGCGACGACGCGCGGCCGCCGAGGGCCTCACCGTCATCGAGGGCACCGCCACCTGGGCCGAGCCGGGTGGCCTCGTGCAGCGTCAGACCTATGAGGCGCTGCGCGACGAGATCCTCGGCCAGTTGCAGGTCGCGCTCCCCGTCGATGCGGTGATCCTCGGCCTGCATGGCGCCATGGTGGCGCAGGGCTATGACGATTGCGAAGGCGACCTGCTCGAGCGCGTCCGCACGATGGTCGGGCCGGATGTGGTGATCGCGGTGGAGCTCGATCCGCACAGCCATCTGACGCCGAAGCGGGTAGCCGCCTCCAACATCCTCGCCTTCTTCCTCGAATTTCCGCACACTGATTTCTACGAGCGCGGCGAGCATGTGGTGGAGCTTGGCCTTGCCGCGGCGCGTGGCGAGATCAAGCCGGTCATCTCGACCTTCGACTGCCGCATGATCCAGGTGCTGCCAACCAGCCGCGAGCCGATGCGCTCCTTTGTCGACCGCATCAAGGCGCTGCACGGCAAGGACGGCGTGCTGTCTGTCTCCGTCATTCATGGTTTCATGGCGGCCGACGTGGCCGAAATGGGTACGCGCATCCTGGTCGTCACCGACAATGACAAGGCCAAGGGCGATGCGCTGGCGGAGCGGCTGGGGCGGGAACTCTACGAGCTTCGCGAGAAGACGGCGATGACGATGCTGAGCGCCGCCGCCGGCATCGACCGGGCGGTGGCCGTGTGCGCGCTAAAGCCGGGCAAGCCGGTGGTCATCGCCGACATCTGGGACAATCCCGGCGGTGGCGTTCCCGGCGACGGCACCGTCGTGCTGCGGCAGATGCTGGCGCGTGGGTTGAACAAGGTCGGCGTGGCGACGATCTGGGATCCGATCGCGGTGACCTTCTGCCAGGCCGCGGGCGAGGGCGCCATCATCGACCTGCGCTTCGGCGGCAAGGCCGGGCCGCAGGCTGGCGAGCCGATCGACGCGCGCGTGCGCGTGCTGAAGGCGGTTCCCGAGGGATGGCAGAGTTTCGGACCGAGCCGCGTGACGCTCGGGCCGACCGCGTTGGTCCGCATCGAGGGCACCGAGGTCGACATCATCCTCAACACCAATCGCACCCAGACATTCGAGCCGGATATCTTTTCCAATATCGGCGTCGATCCGATGAGCAAGGATATCTTGCTGATCAAGTCGACCAACCATTTTTATGCAGGCTTCGAACCGATCGCCGCCGAGATCATCTATGTCGCGGCGCCGAGTTCGTATCCGAGCGAGCCAGCGGTGACGAATTACACCAAGCTGACGCGGCCGATCTGGCCTCGGGTGGCTGATCCTTGGAAGGTATGACGCCGGTAATCTCCCCCCTTGAGGGGGAGATGTCGCCAAAGGCGACAGAGGGGGTCGCCGCGCGTGAAGCGCAACCTCCATCTGCCGCAGGGAGTCGCGCCCGGTCGAACCGACCCCCTCTGGCCTGCCGGCCATCTCCCCCTCGAGGGGGGAGATTAGCCAATCAAACCAATCCCCGCTTGGCCATCATCGCGTCCGGCGACGGCATCTTGCCGCGAAACGCGGTGTAGAGCTCTTCAGGGTCCTTCGAACCTCCTGCAGCATAGATGTTCTTGCGCAGCCGCTCGGCCAGCGCCGGGTTGAAGGGGTCGCCGGTTTCCTCGAATGCGGCGAAGGCGTCGGCGTCGAGCACTTCCGACCACATGTAGGAATAGTAGCCGGCCGAATAGCCGTCGCCGGCAAAGACATGGCCGAAATGCGGGGTGCGGTGACGCATCGCGATGGTGTCCGGCATATGCAACGTCTCGAGCGTTTCGGCTTCGAAACGAAGCGGCTCTTCCGGACCATTTGGCCGCGCGTGATAGGCCATGTCGACCAGCGCCGAGGCGGTGAATTCGACGGTGGCGAAGCCGGCACCGAAAGTGCGTGTCGCCAGCATCTTGTCGAGCAGAGCCTTCGGCATCGGCTTGCCGGTCTTCACATGCAGCGCGTGCTTTTCCAGCACGGCCGGCACCGTCAGCCAGTGCTCGTAGAGCTGCGAGGGCAGCTCTACGAAATCGCGGCTGACCGAGGTGCCGGCAACCGAAGGCCAGGTGACGTCAGTCAGCATGCCGTGCAGCGCGTGGCCGAATTCGTGGAACAGCGTCTTTGCTTCATCGACCGACAGCAAGGCCGGCTCGCCGACCGGCGGCTTGGCGAAGTTCATGATGTTGTAGATCACCGGCTTCGAGCCGCGACCCAGCTTGTAGCCGGACTTCAGCGCGCTCATCCAGGCGCCGGAGCGCTTTGACGGCCGTGCGAAATAGTCGGCCAGGAACAGGCCGCGCTCGCTGCCGTCAGCATTCTTCACGACGAACACGCGCGCGTCGGGATGCCAGGCGGCAATGCCCTTCTTCTCCTCGAAGGTGATGCCGAACAGTTTTGTCGCCACGTCGAAGCAGGCATCGATGACACGGTCGAGCTGCAGGTAGGGTTTCAGCTCCGCCTCATCGAAGGCGAATTTCTCGGCGCGCAGCTTCTCCTGGTAGAAGCGCCAGTCCCAAGCGGCGAATTTTTCGTTGCTGCCGGCTTCCGTTGCGAGCCGCTCCAGCTCAACCTGGTCGGCGGCTGCCTTTTCCAACGCCTTTTCCCATACGGGATCGAGCAGCGCATGCACCGCCTTTGGCGTCTTGGCCATGGTGTCGTCGAGCTTCAGCGCGGCGTAGGAGGCGTAGCCCAGCAGCTTCGCCTTCTCGGCGCGCAGGCGCAGCATATCGCTGACAACGGCGATGTTGTCGGTGGCGCCACCGTTCTGGCCGCGCATGGTGAAGGCGCGGAAGGCGATCTCGCGCAGGTCGCGGCGTTCGGAGAAGGTCGAGAACGGCTCGTAGATCGAACGCGACAGGGTGACGGCGTAGCGGCCCTTCTGGCCGCGCATCTCGGCGGCCTCCGCCATCGAGCCTTTCAGGAAATCGGGCAGGCCGGCAAGGTCGGCCTCGTCGAGGAACAGCGCCCAGTCGCGCTCGTCGGCAAGCACGTTCTGGCCGAAATTCGTGCCGAGCGATGACAACTCCTCACTGATCTTCGCCAGCCGCTTCTTGCCGTCGGCGTCGAGCTTGGCGCCGGAGCGGACAAAGCCTTTCCAGGTCTTTTCCAGCACGCGCAGCGTCTCGGCGTCGAGCTCCAGTGTCTCGCGGCGCTGGTAGAGATCGTCGATGCGGGCAAACAGCCTCTCGTTCATCGAGATCGCCGAGAAATGCCTGGACATCCTCGGCGAGATGTCGCGCTCCAGCGCCTGGATCGCCTCGTTGGTGTGGGCGCCGGCGCGGCACCAGAAGATCGACGAGACATGGTCGAGCGCTTCGCCGCCAAGTTCCAGCGCGGCAAGCGTGTTCTCGATGGTCGGCGCCTCGGCATTGCCGGCGATCGCCTCTATCTCGGCGTCATGCGCCTTGAGCGCCGCGTCGAAGACATCGGAGAAATCACCGTCGCCAATGCTGGCGAAATCGGGCAGGCCAAGCGGTCCCTGCCACGCGGTCAACGGATGGGCGGCAAGGTCGAGCGTCTTCGTGGAGGGCATGGACAGACTTTCGCTTATTGGCGGCGAGGGGAGGTTGTGTCGTCACGGATGTAGGGCGCGGGCTTGCGGCGCGCAACATCGCAACCGATCAGGACTTCGTCAGTAGCCGTCGCAGGTCTCGGAGATCGCCGCCTGCGAACTGGCGGTGATGCGGTTGTCGGTCACAGCGAAGGTCTCCTGCATCAGCATATCATTGCTGGGGAAATCGTAGCAGGCAATGACCGTGGTGACGCCACCCTCGCTCTTGGCGATCCGGTGCCGGATCGCGGCGCCCGCGACGGCGCCTTGCCAGTCGTCCATCGAGGCGATGAACTCCTGCTTGCTTTGCACGATGCCGAGATCATCGAGTTTTATGCGCACGTCGTCCGAAAGCAGATCCGAGATTTCGGTACGGTCGGCAACCAGCAAGGCCGCGTACCAGCGGCTGATCAGCGCGCTGTCGTCGGCAAGGGCCGATGTCAGCAAAAACGCAAGCGCTGCCATGGACAATGCGAACGGACGCCAATTTCGCACCATGCTCACCCCCTGGAGCTTGTCCTGCACCGATGGAGCCGAGATGAGCTCCATCTCGCATCTTATCATGATCGAGACTAAATCGCTTCCCGCTTTCTTGGGCGCCAAACTCCAGTTCAGAAACCGTTCTATGCCATCTCCGGCCGCTCGAAATCGCCGGTGTCCTTGTTCATCACCCAAAGTTCGCCGGTCGAGATGTCGAACCATGCTCCATGCAGCGACAGCCGCCCCTTGCCTTCGAGGATCGAGACGCAGGGAAAGGTCCTGAGATTGGCGATCGAATAACGGATCGAGATGCGCTCCAGCGCAGTCTGACGCTCCGTTGCCGTCATGAAGGTGCTGGACGAGACCGTTTCGGCGGCCGGCGCGATCAGGCTCATCCATTTGCCGATGAAGTCGCCGGGCGACAAGGGGGCGGAGGTGGTGTCGAGCGCGGCGCGGATGCCGCCGCAGCGGCCGTGGCCCATGACGACGATGTTCTTGACCTTGAGGCTCTGCACGGCGAATTCCAGCGCCGCCGATGTCGAATGGAACTCGCCGTCCGGCGCGTAGGGCGGCACGAGGTTGCCGACATTGCGCAGCACGAAGAGCTCACCCGGCCCTGCGTCGAAGATCGCCTCGGGGGCCGCGCGCGAGTCGCAGCAGGCGACGATCATCGTCTCCGGCGACTGCCCCTCGCGGGCGAGCTCGCGATAGCGCCCGCTCTCGGTGAGATAGCGGCCGTTCATGAAATTGCGGTAGCCGGCGATGAGATGGTCGGGAAGATGGGGCATGGGCGGCTAAGGCCTTTCCGGGGTTGGAGGCGGCAGCTCGTTGCGGTCGAAAAAGGCTCTAACGGTAAAAGCCTGTCACGAGCAATGCAGAATTGCGGGGGCTGGCCATAAATGCCATGCGCCAAAGCATGACGGGCGCCGACGCTGTCACGCCCAGATGGCGATCGGTATGCCAAAACGGTCGGTGAGCGGCGGGTTGGGAAATGGCGTGGCCTTGCCGCTGGCGATGCGGCCGGCGATCAGCATCATTGCCGCCGCATCGAGAAAATCGTCGGCGGCCGCGCCGCGCGGCGGTGCCTGATCGAGAAAGGCACGGCCATAGCCGTGCCGGCAGAGCAGCGCCTTGCGCTCTTCCATGCCGGCCGGATTGATGGCGCCCTTGATCTTCTTGGGCAGTTGCATGGCCCGGTCGCCATTCAGCCGGCAGAAGGCGACCTCCGGATGGGATTCGAAGACGCTGCCGCGCAACTCCGGCCGCGCGATCAGCAATGCATCGATCTCGCGGATCTTGGAGAAGATGCCGAACGCCTGGATCGAAACGCCGCGTGGCGGATCGGATGTGGTCTTGGCTACGTCGCTTGCCCTGCGGTGGGCTGAATACCAGGCTTCGATCGTGGTGAACTCGTCCGTGTCGGCATAGACGGCGGCGCGTGAGGGGATGGAGAAGACACTGGACTGGCGCTGCCCAAGCAGCGGCCGCACCAGCGCCTCCGGTCCGCGCCCGCCTCTTTGCGAAAACTCCGGCAGGCCGATCGGCATGTCGACGGCGACGACCGCATCGGCGGGAAGTGCCGCAAGCAGTACGGCGAAGGATGCAACGACTTTCGCCACGGGCGCGGCATCCGGATTGCCGATGACGGCGATCCAGCCGGCCTTGCAGCCGTCGACGCCGACAAGCACGCGGTTTTGGACGATCACGCCCGGCGGTCCCGCCCTGGATGCGTGAGGTGGCGAAGCTGCACCATGGCCATCGGATGCGACAGGCTCTGCGCGTCGGTTTCAAGCTGCAATTCGTCACCGCCGCGCTTGGCCGTGCGCGCCAGGATCTCGTAGACCGCGGCCGTGGTCGACTGCAGCGCCTTGACCGCCGGCTGACCGGACAGGGTACGCGCCAGGTAGACCGCCGCCGTCAGGTCGCCCAGTCCATTCGGCGGCTTGTCGATCAGGCGGTGCTCGGCCAGCAGCGCCTGGCTGCCGTTGAGCAGCAGATTGCCGGTGCCGCCCGTCATCATCGACGGCGCCGAGGTGACCAGCATGGTCGACGGTCCGGCGTGGAGCGCGGCCGCAATGGTCGACTTCAGGTCGGGCAGCGGTGCGCCGGCCATCCATTCCAGCTCATAGCGGTTGGGCGTGGCGATATCGGCGATCGGCATCAGCCGGTCGCGCATGGCGGCGGCTGTCGGTTCCGGCACGTAGAGACCGCCCTTGTCGCCCATCACCGGGTCGCAGATGTAGATGGCGTCCGGCGTCCTGGCCTTGATCGCTGAAACCAGCGAGGCGACCGCCTCGGCCTGGCCTGCTTCGCCGAGATAGCCCGACAGCACGGCGCCGACCTCCCCCAGCCACGGCGCGCGCTCGAGATCGGCCATCATCGCCTTGAACTGGTCGAGCGGCGGCACGATGCGCGTTGCCCGGCCGTGGCCCGGATGCCAGGGCAGGATGACCGTCGGCACCGCCCAAACCGGGAAGCCCAGCATTTCCAGCGCAAAGACGGCGGCACGATTGCCGACCGAACCACGCACGACATGGCTGGAGATGACGATGACCGCGCGCGGCGCGTCGGTGTGTTCGGCGCTCATTATGTTCCTTGTCTGCTAATTGCCCCGGATGATGAAAAGCACGAGCCAGATCATCAGGCCAATGGCCAGAAGAAGGCCGAGTGCCCGGCCAACGCGGGTCCCCCAATATTCGATCGGATCCGAGCGGTCGGCATCCGTGGCGGTGACGTGATCGTGCGCGCCCTTCACGGCCCGCGCCATGAACGACGTACCGGACGGATCGGTCTCGCGCGCAATGCGCTCGAGGATCCGGCGCGATTCGTCGTCGTTGTCCTGGCGTCCCGCCATGGTGATGTCCCGTTCGCGATGATCCTAGCGTGTTCGCCCTGCCAATCACAGGGGCTGTGCGCCGGATGGCGCCGTGCCAGGAAATGCTCGCCCTTCAAGCCAGGAAATGCTTTCCGGCAGGGCCAGGAAATGCTTTCCGGCAGGGTCATTTTCTTGCGCGCGGATTGTGGTAATGCTTTGCCTGCAACTTCTGCCGAGGGATCCGATCATGTTTGCCCAGCGCCTTTCCTCACCGTCCAGGCTCCGCGCCTTGCCCGCCTTCGTGATGATGGCCATCGTGCTGCCGTTGCTGGCCGGTTGCGGCTTCAACACCATCCCGACCGCCGAGGAAAATGCCAAGGCAGCGTGGAGCGAGGTGCTGAACCAGTATCAGCGCCGCGCCGACCTGATCCCCAACCTGGTCGAGACGGTCAAGGGCTACGCCACGCACGAGAAGGACACGCTGGATGCCGTGGTCGAAGCCCGCGCCAAGGCGACGCAGATAACGGTGACGCCGGAAACGCTGAAGGATCCGGAAGCTCTCAAGAAGTTCCAGGATGCCCAGGCGGGGCTGACGAGCGCGTTGTCGCGGCTGATCGCGGTGTCGGAGGCCTATCCGGATCTCAAGGCCAACCAGAACTTCCTGGCGCTGCAGGCGCAGCTCGAAGGCACCGAGAACCGTATCGCGGTCGCCCGCCGCGATTACATCCAGGCGGTGAAGGATTACAATCTGACGCTGAGGACCTTCCCCTCGGTGATATGGGCAAGCTTGTGGTTCCGCAGCAACCAGCCCTTCGCGAACTTCACCATCGACGAAGACAAGCTGCAGGTGCCGAAGGTCGACTTCGGAACGACAACGAAGCAGGGCGGCTGATATCCAGGGCCGATTGCCGTGATCTCCCAGGCTGACAAGAGCTGGCACCGCGTTTGCATTCTTGCGGCAGCGCTTCTCGTCGCTCTGCTTCCGCTCAGGCTCTTCGCCGCCGAGCTGCCGGCGCTGACCGGGCGGGTGGTCGACAATGCCGGCATCATCGATGCCGGGACCAAGGCGGCGTTGACGCAGAAGCTCGCGGATTTCGAGACCAAGGGGTCCGACCAGATCGTCGTCGCCACGATTCCCAGCCTCGACGGCGAGGAGATCGAACCCTACGCCAACCGTCTGTTCCGCTTCTGGAAGCTCGGCCAGGCCAAGGAAAACAACGGCGTCCTGCTTCTGGTCGCGCCGAGCGACCACAAGATGCGCATCGAGGTCGGCTATGGCCTCGAAGGCACGCTGACCGACCTGCACACCAAGCTGATCATCGAGAACGACATGGTGCCGGCCTTCCGTGCCGGCGATTTCTCCGGCGGCATCAGCAAGGCCGTCGACGACATGGTCATGGTGCTGAACGGCAATCCCGAAGAGCTCGAGGCGCGCGGCAAGCGCAACGAACACGCTCCGCTCAACACGGATAATCTCTTCTTCGCCGTCTTCATCGGTATCTGGGCGCTGATCTTCTTCGGCGGCCTCGCGGCCTCCGTGCTGCCGCCGATCTTCGGCCAAAAACTCGGGCCGGGCCGCTATCGCTGGCTCGGCATGACGTTCGAACCCGGGCACCGTTCGTCCGGCGGCTGGTCGTCGGGAAGTTCCGGTGGCGGCTGGTCGTCCGGCGGCGGGGGCGGTGGTTTTTCCGGCGGCGGCGGTTCGTCCGGCGGCGGCGGCTCCTCGGGAAGCTGGTGAGATCATGGCGACACGACCGATCAGCCCGCAGGATCATGACCGCATCGCCGCCGCGATCCGTGCCGCGGAGGCCCGGACCGACGGCGAGATCTATTGCGTCGTGGCGCATGCCAGCGACGACTATTTCTATCCGGCAGCCTTCATGGCGACGCTCGGCATGCTCATCGTCAGCCTCGCCGTTGCCTATGGGCTGGAGGCGTGGTGGCTGTCGCTGCGCCTGCCGCATTTTGTCATCGTCCAGCTTCTGGCGCTGGCCTGCGTGGTGTTGCTTTTGTGGGTGGCGCCGGGATTGCGCATTCATCTCGTGCCGAGGCGGCTGCGCTACAAGGCGGCGCACGCCAATGCGCTCAAACAGTTCCTGGCCCGCAACGTCCACCGTACCGCCGCGCGCACCGGTGTTCTGGTGTTCGTCTCTATCGCCGAACGCTATGCCGAAGTGGTCGCCGACAGCGGCATCGATGGCCGTGTTGGCCAGCATGTCTGGGACGGCGCCGTGCGCGACCTGACCGCGCATGCCGGCGACGACCGTCTCGCCGACGGCTTTATCAAGACCATCGAATCCGTGGGCGCCGTGCTGGCCGAGCATTTTCCGGTTACCCCCGGCGATATCAACGAGCTCGACGACCATCTGGTCGAAATCTAGGTCACTCCAACAAGCCAAGACGCGGTCCGGCAGGTGTGAAAGATCGCTTGTGCGAAAGCGTGGCCACGGCCGACGCGGACTCTTGCAATCGGGCGATGCGGGTTTATGGTTAACCAATCATGAACACGTTGACGATCGACATCCGGAAAGCCGAGCCGCGCGATGCACAAGACATCGCCGACGTGCACCAGCAGGCCTGGCAAGGCGCCTATTCCGGCATCATCCCTTACAAGACGCTGACCTCGATGATCAACCGCCGCGGCGCCGATTGGTGGGCGAACGCGATTCGCCGGGCCGCCACCGTGCTGGTCGTCGAAATCGGCGGCAAGATTGCCGGCTACGCTACGATCGGCAAGAACCGCGCCAGGGAGCTCAGGCAGCAGGGCGAGATCTACGAACTTTACATGCGCCCCGAATATCAGGGCATCGGGCTCGGCAGCCGGCTGTTCGCCGCGGCCCGGGCACGGCTTGCCGACCACGGGCTCAAGGGCATGGTGGTGTGGGCGCTGGAAGACAACCAGAACGCACTTGCCTTCTATGCCGGCGCCGGTGGCCGCGATGTCGCCGAGGGCGTCGAGGTCTTCGAACAGAAAGCGCTGAAGAAAGTCGCCTTCGTCTGGGAGTGACCGCCAGCGGATGATCGCGGAAGGCGAAGCCGGTTCGCGGGACGAATCCAACACGAAATCACGACGCTGAAACATCTTGTACTGATGATTGAACACGCCGGGCGACATCGTGTCTCGCCTGACGCCGGCGAACACCATTCGCCGCATTGCGCCATTCCGCGCCGCCCGCTATCGGTCTCCCATCGAGAGAGGGACTAATGCCATGCGCATCGAAGCCATAGCCACTGGAAAGAATCCACCCGAGGACGTCAACGTCATCATCGAGGTGCCGATCGGCGGCGAGCCGATCAAGTACGAGATGGACAAGGAAGCCGGCACGCTGTTCGTCGACCGCTTCCTGCACACATCCATGCGGTATCCCGGCAATTACGGCTTCGTGCCGCATACGCTGTCGGGCGACGGCGACCCGATCGACGTGCTGGTCTGCAACACGCGCGCGCTGGTGCCGGGCTGCGTCATCAATGTCCGGCCGATCGGCGTTCTGGTGATGGAAGACAATGCCGGCCAGGACGAGAAAGTCATCGCGGTGCCTTCGCCAAAGCTGACGCTGCGCTACGAGAACGTCACCGAGTACACGCATCTGCCTGAGATCACGCGCGACCAGGTGCAGCACTTCTTCCAGCACTACAAGGACCTCGAACCCGGCAAATGGGTCAAGATCGAAGGCTGGCACGATTCCGCCTATGCCAAGAAGATGATCGTCGAGGCGATCGAGCGGGCGAAGAAGAACAAGTAGGCCGACGCCCCGGAGCTGCGAACAGTTCCGAACGTAGCGCTGCCCCGCCTGCCGGCACCTTCTCCCCGTCCCTATACGGGGAGAAATGCCCGGCAGGGCAATGAGGGGCGGCGCGGACCGACGATCCTTAGTCAATGCGTTGCATGCGGTCGGTTCAACGCGATGCGCCCTCAGTTATCCACCCGACCGAAAGCCGGCACGTTGCCGATGACGGTGTGGCGGTCCTTGCCGCAGGCGAATGTCCGCGCCTTCTCGTCGGCAAGCTTGCGCGCCTGGTCGTTGGCGTCGGGATTGCCTGTGGCCAATACGAGCCCGACCGTGCAGCCGTCGCGGGCCTCGATCTGGCCGACCTTGGCGACGATCAGGACTTCGGTTTTCTTGTCGGCATTTTCCGGGTCGTTGACCGAGCGGCGATGAATTGCCGCGAAGGGCACCGCGGCGTCGCCATTGGTCTCGATACGCCATTCGACCTTCGGCCCAGCCGAATTGAAACTGGAAAAGCTCTCCCAGACCGAGGTCATATCACTGGGCGAAAAGCCGTAGAACAGCGATTCCCTGCTGTCGTCATAGGCGATGAGCACGGGATAGCCGCGATAGCCGGAGCAGGCGAGGTCGGCCCAGTCGCCGTCGCCCTGTCCGGACTGCGCATAAGTCACGCAGTCCTTCTTCCAGTCGAGATCGGTGTAGGCGCTGGAAATGTCGCCCGCGCGGGCCGCTTGGCATAAGCCAGCGAGGACAAGCGGGATCAGCAGCGCGCGCATGGCGGACAACTCCGTTTCGAGCCGCCGCAGCGTACCGCCAAACGCTATTTCTTCAAGCTCGCTTCGATCAGCAGGTCGGCGTTGCGGGCGACCGACTGCGCGGGGCCGCCGAGGCCAAACAACTGGCCGCTGATATAGGCGCCCTCGATCAACAGCAGCAGACCGTCGCCGAGCGTCTCGGCATCGCCAGCACCCATCGCCGTGGCCATGGCGCGCAGGCGCCGGCGCAATTCCTGCTTGTTGGCCTCGCTGACCACGCGGGCCGGATGGCCGTGTTCTGGATATTCGACGGCCGCGTTGGTCATGCCGCAGCCGCGATATTGCGGCATCTGCGTACGCTTGCCGACACGGGTCAGGAAAGCGATGATCTGGGCACGAGGATTCCCCGGATGGGCGTCCACCGCCTCATCGAAACGGGCCCAGAATTCGAGATCGTACTGCCTGAGATAGGAGGCGGCGAGTTCGTCCTTCGACGGGAAACTGCGATAGAGGCTGGGCTTGGTGACGCCGGCGCGCTTGACGATCTCATCGACGCCGATCGCTCGGATGCCCTCCCGGTAGAACAGGTCACGCGCCACGTCGAGGATCTTTTCGCCGGCCTTCAGCGGGGCAGATCCGTGATCATCCTTGATGGATGGTTCAATATTTTTGTCCGATGGCATTCGGGGACTCGCTTGACAGTGTTACCGATCGGTACGTATACGTGAAGCCAACTGCAACGTACCGGTCAGTAACATGATAGCTCAGTCCCGTCCCTTTGGCCAGCGCTACGCCTTCGTTGTGGTCGCTGTCATCTTCCTTTGCCTGCTCATCGCGGCCGGGCTCCGGTCCGCGCCTGCTGTCATGATGCTGCCGTTGGAGGACAGTTTTGGCTGGCGGCGTGATGTCGTCTCCCTTGCCGCCGGCGTCGGCATCCTGCTCTATGGCCTGACGGGACCATTCGCCGCAGCCCTCATGGAACGTATCGGGCTGCGCCGCACATTGCTTGCTTCGCTGGTTGTGATGTCGGCCTCGACAGCGCTCAGCCTGCTGATGACCAAGCCATGGCATCTGTTCATCACCTGGGGCGTGTTTTCGGGCATAGGCTCGGGCGCGGTCGCCAGCGTGCTCGGCGCCACGATCGTCAATCGCTGGTTCAAGACCAATCGCGGCCTGGTCATGGGGCTGATGTCGGCCTCCAGCGCCACCGGCCTGCTGGTGTTCCTGCCTTTGCTCGCGGCATTGGCGCAGTCGGGCGGCTGGAAGCCGGTTGCCGTCGCCGTGGCTGTCGCCACCGCCTGTCTTATCCCTTTGGTCTGGTTGCTGGTGCCGGAACGGCCGGCGTCCATCGGCATGGTGCGCTATGGCGCGGAGCTCGACGACGTGCCGCCGACGCCGCCGGCCTCGCAAGGCAATTTCCTCGCGCACACGTTAAACACGCTGCGTCGCGCCGCCGGCACTCGGGTGTTCTGGTACCTGTTCGCCACCTTCTTCGTCTGCGGCTTCACCACCAACGGGCTGGTCGGCACGCATCTGATCGCCTTTTGCGGCGACATGGGCATTGGCGAGGTGCAAGCCGCCGGCCTGCTGTCGATGATGGGCATTTTCGACCTGATCGGCACCACGCTGTCGGGCTGGCTCACCGATCGGTTCGACCCGCGCAAGCTGCTCGGCTTCTACTATGCGGTGCGTGGCCTGTCGCTGATCTACCTGCCCTATTCCGGTTTCTCGGCGGTCAGCCTGATCATCTTCGCCGTGCTCTATGGGCTTGACTGGATCGCCACCGTGCCGCCGACGCTCAGGCTGGCCAACGAGGCATTCGGCGACCGCAGCGGTCCCATCGTCTTCGGCTGGATCGTGGCCGGCCATCAGATCGGTGCGGCGTCCGCGGCAGCCTTTGGCGGCACGATGCGCGAACTGCAGGGCAATTACCAGCTTGCCTTCCTCATCGCCGGCATGACGGCAATAGCCGCCGCCTGCATTTCGCTGCTGATCAACACCAGCCGCCCGGCCTTCGATCCTGAACCGCAGGCGGCTTGACGGGAAGGTCGGCGTTCTGCCGGCCTCGAGGCGTTGCAGCGATAGGGATCAAAAATCAGTTCGGGTAGCAAACCATCGGAATGTTCGGCCATACAGCGGTTTCGCAGTTGGCGGCATCCTGCCTTTGCTTGAAGGCGGTGCTGACGGGGCCGGTCACGATCGGATCGACGCCGTCTGGCGCATTGGCATAGACCTGTTGCGCGGAAATCGTGTCTGGCGGCAGAACCGTGCGCGCGTCATTACGCGTTGCGGCGGACTGCGCGGCGTTGACCGCCAGCAGGACGGCAAATGCAGCGGACGCTATGAGTGGCCAGAAACGGGTGAGTTTGTCGGTCATGATGTTCGAACTGTCCGGGCTCCCGAAGGTTCCCGCCTTGGTTAACAAAATCATCTCACACGATGATGCTTAAGATTTGATGAGTATTTGGTGTCTCGCTTCCTCTTTCGCAAATGCGAAAAACCCTGTATGAGCCGCGCAACCGAAAGAAGGCAGCGCCTTTGGCCTGCTGCCTGCAACGCTCCCGAGACCAGAACATGAAAATCCGTAATATCGCGATCATCGCGCACGTCGACCATGGAAAAACAACCCTGGTCGACCAGTTGCTCCGGCAATCCGGCTCCTTCCGCGACAACCAACGCGTCGCCGAACGCGCCATGGATTCCAACGATCTCGAAAAAGAACGCGGCATCACCATCCTGGCCAAGGCGACCTCGGTCGACTGGAAGGACACCCGCATCAACATCGTCGACACGCCCGGCCACGCCGATTTCGGCGGTGAGGTGGAGCGCATCCTTTCGATGGTGGATTCGGCCATCGTGCTGGTCGATGCCGCTGAAGGGCCGATGCCGCAGACCAAGTTCGTCGTCGGCAAGGCGCTGAAGGTTGGCCTGAAGCCGATCGTCGTCATCAACAAGATCGACCGCCCGGACGCCCGCCATGTCGAAGTGGTCAACGAGGTGTTCGACCTGTTCGCGGCGCTCGACGCCACCGACGACCAGCTCGACTTCCCGATCCTCTACGGTTCGGGCCGCGACGGCTGGGTTTCGGAAAATCCGGAAGGCCCCAAGGACCAGCAGCTTGCGCCGCTGTTCGATCTCGTCATCAAGCATGTGCCGGAGCCGACCGTTCATCCCGGCCCGTTCCGCATGATCGGCACCATCCTGGAAGCCAACCCCTTCCTCGGCCGCATCATCACCGGCCGTATCGAATCCGGCACACTGAAGGCCAACCAGGCGGTCAAGGTTCTGCACCATGACGGCACGCAGATCGAAACCGGCCGCATCTCGAAGATCCTCGCTTTCCGTGGCCTCGAGCGCCAGCCGATCGAAGAAGCGCAGGCGGGCGACATCGTCGCCATTGCCGGCCTGTCCAAGGGCACCGTTGCCGACACGTTCTGCGACCTGGCGGTGACCGAGGCGCTGCATGCGCAGCCGATCGACCCGCCGACCGTGACCATGTCCTTCCTCGTCAACGATTCGCCGCTCGCCGGCACCGAGGGCGACAAGGTGACCAGCCGCGTCATCCGCGACCGCCTGCTGCGCGAGGCCGAAGGCAATGTCGCGCTGAAGATCGAGGAATCGCCGGACAAGGATTCGTTCTTCGTCTCCGGCCGCGGCGAATTGCAGCTGGCCGTGCTGATCGAGACGATGCGCCGCGAAGGCTTTGAAATCGCCGTGTCGCGGCCGCGCGTCGTCATGCAGAAGGGCGAGAACGGCGAATTGCTGGAGCCGGTCGAGGAAGTCGTCATCGACGTCGACGAGGAGCATGCCGGCGTCGTCGTGCAGAAGATGTCGGAGCGCAAGGCCGAGATGGTCGAGCTGCGCCCCTCCGGCGGCAACCGCCAGCGCATCGTCTTCCACGCGCCGACGCGTGGCCTGATCGGCTACCAGTCGGAACTGCTGACCGACACGCGCGGCACCGCCGTGATGAACCGGCTCTTCCATGCCTATGAGCCCTACAAGGGCGAATTGCCGGGCCGCACCAACGGCGTGCTGATCTCCAACGAGCAGGGCGAATCTGTCGCCTATGCAATGTGGAACCTGGAAGATCGTGGCCCGATGGTCATCGACCCCGGCGTCAAGGTCTATCAGGGCATGATCATCGGCATCCACTCCAGGGACAACGATCTCGAAGTGAACGTGCTGAAGGGCAAGAAGCTGACCAACATCCGCGCCGCCGGCAAGGATGAAGCGGTGAAGCTGACGCCGCCGATCCGCATGACGCTGGAACGCGCTTTGGCCTGGATCCAGGATGACGAGCTGGTCGAGGTGACGCCGAAGACCATTCGCCTGCGCAAACTCTATCTCGACCCCAATGAGCGCAAGCGCTTCGAGAAGTCGTCGAAGGTGGTCGGCGCGGCGTAATCCTTCAGCTTTCGATAGGTTTGAGAGGGGTGGAGCACCTGGTGCTCCACCCCTTCTTTCATTCAGCCACCGGCCGCCGAGATGATGGCTTGCCGATCGTCTTCGCCAACGAGATCAATGCGGACGGTGGTTCCCTGACGGGCCGGCTTGCGCAAGGCTTTGGCCCCCTCCGGGTCGACGCTCAACAACCGCTTCTCCTCCAGCGCCTGAAGTCGCGAGCGCGATATGGAGAGTTCGCCGGAAAGCAGGCGGTCGAGTCGGAGTGACGTCGACATTTCCAGCCCAAGCCGGAGTTCCAGAACCGCCGCGCTTTCCCGGGTGCCTTCGAGCACTTCCTTGCGCACGGCGACATCCGGAAATTCCTCGACGCGCCCGACCTGGCGTCGCAGCGCTATCACATCGAAGGCGTGACGATACGCCAGGACTGGATCGTTGCTTTCGAGCGCCGCCAGCCGCGCTGGCTCGATGTCGCGGCGGCTGCAGCGTTCGAGGATGCCAAAATTCCAGGAATTGTCGCAGTCGACGCAGCGATAGATCAGCCACGCGTCGATGCGCTTGCCGTTGGCATTGACGCGGAATCTGCCGCTGCAGCGATAGGGCTTCAGGCCGCCGCAACGATTGCAGTTGATGAGAGGTTGAGGCGCGGTGCTGGGGACGATCGTCCAGCGGATACGCAGGTGTCCAGACATGCCGAAAAGTCCTTCCCGTTGGGAAGTTCTTCAGGCCGGCGATGTCGAGATGCCCATGCGGGCACGGCGTGGCGAAGAGGCTGCGGCAATGGAAAGTCAGGCGTCGCAATGCGCGCGACAGCGGTTCAGCAGTGCCAAACCGGTCTCGAACCGCCGCCTGAGGAACACATGAAATAAAGCAGACGCCGCCAATTCGACGCCTTGCGGTGTACCAGGGGAGTTGACGAGACCGGCGGTTACTGAGGCAAAGTGAAGCTCGAAATGGATGTCGGGGCGGCTTCTCTAGCGGCGAGGTGGCAGACGGGCAAGAGCCTGTTCGACCGACACGACGGCATATGGGCTCGATTTTTCGGACGTCGGCGCCGCCCCTCATCCGCCTGCCGGCACCTTCTCCCCGTATAGTGACGGGGAGAAGAGGGCTGGCCGCGGCCTCGTCGCTTATTCAGCAACGTCGATAATTTGGCCAAATCATTCGCGACGGCGCTTTTTCTCCCCGTCACTATACGGGGAGAAATGCCCGGCAGGGCAATGAGGGGCAGCGCTAACCAACGCGATTGTGCTGTCTTTGCCAATGTCGCTGCTGCTGCTTAGTATGGCCGTCAACCCCAAAGTCGGGATCCTCGCCATGCATCTCACCTCGCTCTTGATCTTCGCCGCCGCGCTGTTCGTCGCGGCCGGCTCGCCCGGCCCGTCGATCGCGGCGCTCGTGGCACGCGTCATCTCCAAGGGGTTTCGCGACGTGTTCCCGTTCCTGCTCGCCATGTGGATCGGCGAGGGTATCTGGCTGTCGCTGGCGGTGTTCGGGCTGGCTGTCGTGGCGCAGACCTTCCATTTCGCCTTCGTCGTCGTGAAATGGGTTGGCGTCGCCTATCTCGCCTATCTGGCCTGGAAGATGTGGACGGCGCCTGTTGAAGCCGGGGAAGGCGAGATGCCGCGTGAAGATTCGCCGGCTAAACTGTTCTTCGCCGGCATGGCGGTGACGCTCGGCAATCCCAAGATCATGATGTTCTACCTGGCGCTGCTTCCGACCATCATCGACCTCGCCTCGGTGACGGTGGTCGGCTGGGTCGAGCTGACGCTGACAATGGCCGTGGTCCTCATCGCCATCGATCTCGCCTGGGTGCTTGCCGCATCCCAGGCGCGAAGACTGCTGAAGAGCAAGCGGGCGATGAAGATCGCCAACCGCGTCAGTGCCACCACGATGGCCGGTGCCGCGGCGGCGATCGCGGCACGGTCCTGACCTGGCGCCTCAGCCCATCATATTGATGATGGGCGCAATCTCGACGCTGCAGTTGGGCATGGCCAGCATCGGGCAATCCTTTGCCTTTCTGGCGGCATCATCGATGTCCTTCGCCTCGATGATCGAATAGCCGCCAGTCGGGTTGCTGCCGCCATTGTTCTCGACCTTGCCGCCGGGAAGCACGGTCTTCGACATGCCGACCGGATTGCCGCCGTCGACCACGGCCGCGCCAAGCTTTCCAAACCAGCCTGTCCAGGCATCTGTTGCCGCTTTTCGCTCAGCTTCGGTCGCGGGCATCTTGCCGGAGCCATGATACACGTAGAGAAACTTCGCCATGTTCTCCTCCTTGATCAGCGGCGTCGAACCGGGCATGCGGTCACGCCGCGCTGTGATCATCGGACCAAACCGGCAAACAAGCAATAAATATGCGAATCGCCTAATATTCCATGGGATTGCGGCAACCGGGACCCGTCACCGCGCCATGGCGTGGTATTCGTCGTTCGGCCGCATATCTATGGCGGCTGCCACCCGGTTCGACATGTTGAAGAAGGCGGCGGTCGACGCGATGTCCCAGATATCGCGATCGGTGAAGCCGGCTTCGCGAAGCGCGGCCCGGTCAGCCTCGACGATCTTTGCCGGCTCTTCGGTCAGCTTGACGGCGAATTCGAGCATTGCGGTCTGCCTGGGCGAAAGGTCGGCGGCGCGGAAATTCATCACCATCATCTCGCCGAGCGCCGGGGCCCCGGACAGCTGACGCACCGCCGCGCCATGCGCGGTTAGGCAATAGTAACAGTGGTTGATCGAGGAGACGGCGACCGCGATCATTTCGCGCTCCAGTTTGGACAGGCCGGATTCGCCCAGCATCAGGTCGTTGTACATGTCGGTGAAGGCGCGCAGTTTCTTCTCGTCGAAGGCATAGGCGCGCAGCACATTTGGAACGAGGCCGAGCTTCTCCTCGCATTTGGCGAAATAGGCTTTTGTGGCTTCGCTGAGCTCGACGGTGCCGAGGTCAAGCGCGGTGATTCTGCCGGTCATGGAGCGTTTCTCCTCATTCTCTGGGCGATTTTCCGATGAATTCCGATATTTGTTCGCAAGCCGTCAAACCTTTGTCGCCAAATACGGGTCATCTGCTACGATAGTCGTAAAAGCATGTGACGGGAGGAAATTGGCATCATGGCAAGCCTGAAAACCGCTGGTGGTCCAAAAAAGACGAGCGGGACCAAGGGAAGCGGGACAAGCGGGGCTGCTGCGAAGGCGAGCGAAAAGCCCGGCAGGCTGGCGGATTACCTGCTTGCCCGAGCCCCGGCGGAAGATGTCGCCGCCTATGATGTCGCCGATCTCGAGCGCGCCGCCGACCTCGCCGGCCGCGCCGTCGCCCGGCACAAGAAGGGTGATTGCGTCGTCGCCATAGATGTTGATTCGGGTGTCGTCCGGCAGGGCCGGCCGATGACCATCATCACCGTCGTCAACGACAACATGCCGTTCCTGTTCGATTCCATCCTCGGCGAAATCACCGAGAGCGCCGGTGAGCCGCTGCTGGTCACCCATCCGGTCATCGTCGTGAAGCACGGCAAGGCCGGCGTCGACGAAATTCTCGGCGATGGCGGCTTCGCCAAGGGCGATCACAACCATGACCGGCTGAGCGTCGTCCACGTCCATATCGGCCGTCTCTCCGCCGAGCAGGCGGAGGCGCTGGCCGCGCGGCTGAAGAAGATCCTGTCGCAGGTGCGCGCCGCCGTCACCGACTGGAAACCGATGCTGGCCCGTCTCGACCAGGCGATCTCGGAATTCCGCTATGCGCCGGTGCCGCTCGACAAGGCCCATGTCACCGAGGCGATCGCCTTCCTCGAATGGCTGCGCGATGACAATTTCACCTTCCTCGGCATGCGCGAGTTCAAGTACACCGGCGGCGAGAAGAGCGGCACGCTGGAACGCGCCGACAAGGCCGGCCTCGGCATCCTGACCGATCCCGATGTGCTGGTGCTGAGGCGTGGCACCGAAGCGGTGACGACGACGCCGGAAATCCGCGCCTTCCTGCACGGGCCGGAACCGCTGATCGTCACCAAGGCCAATGCCAAGTCGGCGGTGCATCGCCGCATCTATCTCGACTATATCGGCGTCAAGACCTACACCGCCAAGGGCGCGCTTTCGGGCGAGCTGCGCATCGTCGGCCTGTTCACCTCGACCGCCTACACGCGCTCGGTGATGAAGATCCCCTATCTGCGCTCGAAGGCCGAGACCATCATCGCCAAATCCGGCTTCAATCCCGGCGACCATTCCGGCAAGGCACTGATCAACGTGCTGGAAAGCTATCCGCGTGACGAGCTGTTCCAGGTACCGGTGCCGATCCTGCGGAAACACGCCGAAGCCATTCTGGGACTGATCGAACGGCCGCGTGTGCGCGCGCTGGTGCGTGCCGACCAGTTCGATCGCTTCGTCTCGATCCTCGTCTTCGTGCCGCGCGACCGCTACGACAGCGTCGTGCGCGAGAAGGTAGGCACGTACCTCAAGACCGTATTCGAAGGCCGGCTGTCGGCCTACTATCCGGCTTTCCCGGAAGGCGGGCTGGCGCGCGTCCATTTCATCATCGGCCGCTCCGGCGGCAAGACGCCCAAGGTCGAGCAAGCGGCGATCGAGGCGGCGATCCGCGACATCGTGCGGACCTGGGACGATGCGCTGCGCGAAACCGCGGCCGAAACCGGCGCCGATGCCGCGCTTACCGCCATCGCCTCACGCTTTTCGGAGAGCTATCGCGACAGTTTCTCGCCGACCGTGGCGCTGGTCGATGCCGGGCGCATCGCCAGGATCAGCGCGGCCAATCCGATCGCCATCGACTATTATCGCCATGCCCACCAGAAGCCGCAGCAGGCGGCGCTGAAAATCTATCATCATGGCGCACCGGTGGCGTTGTCGCGGCGCGTCCCGGTGCTGGAAAACATCGGCTTCCGGGTCATCAGCGAGCGCACTTTCGAGATCGGCGACGACCAGTCCGGCATGGTCTTCATCCACGACATGGAGCTGGAGAACCGCTACGGCAAGCCGATCGACCTTGCCGATGGCGGCGCGCTGTTCGAGGATGCTTTCCTGTCGGTGTGGCGCGGCGACGTCGACAATGACGGCTATAGCGGCCTTGCCCAGACCGCCGGCCTGTGGTCGAGCGAGATCACCGTCCTGCGCGCCTATGGCCGCTATCTGCAGCAGGTCGGCATCCCGCAAAGCCAGGATTTTATCGCCGCCGCACTCAACCGCTACCCCGACATCGCGCGCGGTCTGCATGCGCTGTTCATCGCCCGGCTCGGCCCGACAGCGGAGGGCGAAGGCGTGGTCGCGGCAAAGCATCTCAAGGCCAAGATCAAGGACGCGCTGGAGGAGGTGCCGAACATCGATGACGACACCATCATCCGCCGTTACCTCAACCTGATCGAAGCCTCGCTGCGCACCAATCATTTCGTTGCCGATACGAAAGAGAAAGGCCAGTCGCTGGCGATCAAGCTCGATTCGCATGCGGTCGAGGGATTGCCAGCGCCGCGGCCGTGGCGCGAGATCTTCGTCTATGGTTCCGAGGTCGAGGGCCTGCATCTGCGCTTCGGCCCGGTGGCGCGTGGCGGCCTGCGCTGGTCGGATCGCGCACAGGACTACCGCACCGAGGTGCTGGGCCTGGTCAAGGCGCAACAGGTCAAGAACGCCGTCATCGTACCGGTCGGCGCCAAGGGCGGTTTCTTCCCCAAGCGCCTGCCGGCGGGCGGCAGTCGCGACGCGATCTTCGAGGCCGGCACATCGGCCTACAAGAACTTTGTCTCCAGCCTTTTGTCGATCACCGACAATATCGGTCTCGACGGTGTCATCCCGCCTGCCGGCGTCATCAGGCGCGACCCTGACGATCCCTATTTCGTCGTCGCCGCCGACAAGGGCACGGCGACCTTCTCTGATACCGCCAACGCCATTTCCGAGCAGCATGGCTTCTGGCTCGACGATGCCTTCGCCAGCGGCGGCTCGGCCGGCTATGACCACAAGAAGATGGGCATCACCGCCAAGGGTGCCTGGGAAGCGGTCAAGCGGCATTTTCGCGAGATGAACCGGGACATCCAGACTTCGCCCTTCACCGTGGTCGGGGTGGGTGACATGTCGGGCGACGTGTTCGGCAACGGCATGCTTCTGTCGCCGAAGACCCGGCTGATCGCCGCCTTCGATCATCGCGACATCTTCATCGATCCCGATCCGGACATGGCGGCGTCGATGGCCGAACGCGAGCGCATGTTCGCCCTGCCGCGTTCGAGCTGGCAGGACTACGACAAGACCAAACTGTCGGAAGGCGGCATCATCGTCTCGCGCAACCAGAAGTCGATCACCTTGCCGGCGGCAGCGGCGGCGGCGATCGGGCTCAGCAAGACGACCGCCACGCCGGTCGAGATCATGACCGCCATCCTCAAGGCACCGGTCGACCTTCTGTGGTTCGGCGGCATCGGCACGTACCTCAGGGCATCGACCGAAACCAACGCCGAGGTCGGCGACCGCGCCAACGACGCCATCCGCATCACGGCGCTCGACGTGCGCGCCAAGGTGATCGGGGAGGGCGCCAATCTCGGCGTCACCCAGCGGGCGCGCATCGAGTTCGGCATGAATGGCGGGCGCTGCAATTCCGACGCCATCGACAATTCGGGCGGCGTCAATTGCTCCGACGTCGAGGTCAACATCAAGATCGCGCTGGCGTCCGCCATGCGCAATGGATCGCTGACACGGCCGGCGCGCAACAAGCTGCTGGCCGAAATGACCGGGGAGGTCGGCGCCCTGGTGCTGTCCAACAATTACGAGCAGACGCTGGCGCTCTCCATCGCCCGCAAGCGCGGGCTTGCCGACATCGCGCACCAGAGCCGGTTCATGACGGCGCTGGAGGCGCGCGGCCTGCTCGACCGTGCCGTGGAAACGCTGCCGTCGCCGGCAGCCCTTGCCGAGCGCGAAGCGCGCGGCGAGCCGCTGACCCGGGCCGAGCTCGGCGTGCTGCTCGCCTATGCCAAGATCGTGCTGTTTTCCGACATCGTTGCCAGCGACGTGCCGGACGAGCCGCATTTCGACCGCGACTTGATGGGCTATTTTCCCGACCGCATGGCGAAGAAATACGCCGCCGAAATCCGTGGCCACCGGCTGCGCCGCGAGATCATCGCCCGCGTCGTCGCCAACGATCTGGTCAATCGCGGCGGTCCATCCTTCGTCAACCGGTTGCAGGAAGCGACCGGCCGCACCGCCGCCGACGTGGTCAGCACCTTCGCCGTGGTGCGTGACGGTTTTGCCTTGCCGGCGCTCTATCGCGAGATCGACGGGCTCGACAACCAGATCGACGGGCAGGTGCAGCTCGACCTCTACCAGGCGGTCAGCCGGCTGATCTATGTGACCAGCGGCTGGTACCTGAAGAACGATGCGGGCACGGTGCCATTGGCCCAGCGCATCGCCGAGTTGCAGGACGCGCGCAAGGCGCTGGAGCCCAAGCTCGTCTCATTGCTGCCGGCCTTCTCGCGCGAGCGGATCGAGGAGAAGCGGCACGGGCTGTTCAAGGCCGGCGCGCCGGAAAAACTGGCCGAGCAACTGGCACTGAGCGAGGTGGCGGAACTTATTCCCGACATCGCACTGACGGCACGCGCGGCAGGCGCCGACATCGTCGCGGCGGCCAAGGCGTTCTTCGCCGTCAGTGACGCCTTCCGCATCCCTCGCGTCGAGGACGCGGCGCGCTCGATCACGCCGTCGGATTACTACGACCAGCTCGCGCTGTCCCGCGCCACCGACACGATCGGCGCTGCCCGGCGCGGCATTGCCGTGGCCGCGCTGACCGGTCACGCCAGTGCAGCGGACCCGGTGGCGGCGTGGCTGGAAGCAGGCGGCGAGCGCGTGGCGCGCATCCGCGAGCGGCTGCAGGCGCTGACCGAGGGCGGCGATATCACCGTGTCACGGCTATCGGTGGCGTCCGGGCTGATGAGCGATCTGACGGGGATGTGAGGCCTTGCAAGCTTAGGTTCCTCGCCCCGCTAAACG